>CANFJV010000012.1 GCA_947447225.1 Acidimicrobiaceae bacterium | reverse complement strand
CCAGACACCGTTGCTTGTGAGCTCAGTGCGTCCATGGACTGGGCGCGCGAGATCCGAGGAAGCAGGTCAAAACTGACCGCAGTCACGTTGCGAGCTGCCATGACCTTCAAGGCTTCTTCGCTTTGACCAGGCTGAAGGAAGCTCATCGCAATTGCACCAGATGGCAATAATGCTGCTTCATCTGCTGACGGAGCATTCACCTTGGCCACAACCGCTGCGCCTTGCAACGCGGCTTCGGCACCTTGCGCAAGTGTCGCTCCCGCATCTACGTAGGCAGCGTCGGGATAGTTGGCCGCTACGCCAGCGCCAGCTTGGACGGTCACGTCCCAGCCTTCACCAACGAGCTTGGCCACGATGTCCGGTGTGAGCGCCACCCGGCGTTCACCCGGTCGGGACTCAGTGAGCACACAAATCTTCATCCTGCTTGTTTAGCAGGAAGCCAGATGGGGGTCCTACTTCTTGGCGTTTGCCGCACCATGAAATGCCGGCCACTCACCGCCACCATGAGCGACCAAGTTCGCACCCGTTACATACGCCGACAATGGCGACGCGAGCAGCATGCAAAGCCCGGCAATGTCTCCCGGGGTACCGAGGCGTCCAAGGGGCACCGTGGCAGCCACCCGAGCGAGTCCCTCGTCGCCGCCAAAGTGCTCATCTGCGTGTCCGGTATCCAAGATGCCCGCAGAGATGCAGTTCACCCGAACTTTCGGTGCCCACTCAACCGCGAGCGATTCGGTGAGTGAGATAAGGCCAGCTTTTGCGGCACCATAGGCAGCAGTCAGCGGTGATGGTCGCAGGCCAGACACCGAGGAGATGTTGATGATTTGGCCACCACCTCGTTGGTTCTGCATCACCGCGTTTGCCGCTTGGGCAACATGAAGCGCAGAGAGCAGATTCAGATTGATGATTGAGGTCGAAAACCGCGGTGACGCGGTTGCAGCATCGGCCGACGGCGCGCCACCAGCATTGTTGATCACGAGATCGACTCGACCGGCTTCGGCCATTGCTGCTTCAACGAGCCAGCCTGCTTGCTCGGCGTCTCGAACATCGACCGCCAAATAGGTGGCACTTCGCACGTTGCCATCTGGACCAATGACCTGTGGGCGACTGTGTTCATCTGGGGTTGACCGAGAGCCCACGATGACCGTGCAGCCAGCGCCGAGAAATGCTTCAACAATGCCGAGGCCAACGCCTCTCGTTCCGCCAGTGACAATGACGCAACTTCCGGCCAAATCATCAGTCGACCAGTGAAGGGGTTGTGGAGTCGGGCTTGCCATGGCTTGAGGCTACCGTTGCCAACGTTGTGCCACGAAGTTCCGACAACAAGTCCGCTAGGACCTCACTACAGCGGAGGCGATATCTTGTCCAATGACTTCCAAATACGCAGGTGGGTTCAGTACTTCGGTGCGCCCAGTGGTTCCTGACGAAAGTTCGCAGACGCCAAAGCGCCAACACTCCCCCGTATAGCCCTTTTGCTTTCGGAGCCAGTTGACAATGAGGTGTTCGGCGTCGAGTTTGCCTTGCTCAAAGGTTTGGAAAAACGGCCCCCATGTCCGTTTCCGTTTGCCCAACTTGACCGAAATCGACAGTGATTCCATTCCATCAACCACACGAAATGCCGGGCGGATCAGGTTTGGTTGGACAGCAGTTCTTGGGCGTTGGTTGCGTGGAGGAAGAAAGGTAGCCATCGCTGAACGATGCAGTTGGGCTGTGACACAAACTCGCCGATTCCCTCCCCCTGCTCCGAAGTCAGTACCCTTAGGCCGAGAAGGAGCGAACCATGCCGATCCACACCGTCACTACTGAGCCAGGGATCACCGAGGTGATCATGGATCATCCACCGGTAAACGCACTTGATATTGCGACCTGGTACGACTTGGCCGACCAACTCATTGCCGCCGGACGCAACGAAGAGACTCGCGTCGTGATCTTGCGGGCCGAAGGCAGGTCATTCAATGCTGGTGTTGACATCAAAGAAGTTGCAGCGCTCGGCGATGACGCGCTTGTTGGCTGTAATCGAGCGTGTTACGCCGCATTCTCGGCTGTCTACGACTGTGAAGTGCCCGTTATTGCCGCCGTCCAAGGATTCTGCCTTGGTGGAGGAATTGGGCTCATTGGCAACGCCGACATCATCACGGCGTCAACCGCTGCGACCTTTGGGTTGCCAGAAGTTGACCGTGGTGCACTTGGTGCCGCAACACATCTCTCACGCCTCGTTCCACAGCACAAGGCGCGCCAAATGCTCTACATGGCAACGGCAATCTCGGCCGAAGAAATGGGAACCTATGGCCAGCTCGCCGCCGTCACCGCCCCAGAGGCGTTGCTCGACACGACCTATGAAATTGCTCGCAACATCGCCAAGAAGTCACCGTCGATTCTTCGTCGGGCGAAAGAGGCCATGAACGCGATTGACCCGATTGATGTGAAACGGAGTTACCGGATGGAACAAGGCTTTACCTATGAGCTCCACGTGCGTGGCGTTGCCGACGAGCAGCGTCAAGCCTTCGTGGAAAAGCGCGACGCGGACACGAGCAAGTAGTCATGGCCGACAAGCGATCAACCATTGATGAGGCAATCTCACGCCTCTCCTCCGGCATGACAATTGGCATTGGTGGCTGGGGTTCTCGCCGCAAGCCCATGGCCATTGTTCGAGCACTGCTCAACTCGACCCTGTCTGATCTCACCATCGTGAGCTACGGCGGTCCTGACGTTGGCCTACTCGCGAATGCTGGAATCGCCTCCAAGGTCATCGCCGGTTTCGTCACCCTTGACTCCATTGCCCTTGACCCGTTGTGGCGTCAAGTACGCCAGCGCGGTGGGATCGACTTAACCGAAGTCGACGAAGGTCTCTTCTATTTGGGCCTTCAAGCCGCAGCATGGCGAGTGCCGTTCCTCCCGGCTCGAGCTGGACTGGGCTCTGACGTGCTCGTGCGCAATCCATTGCTCAAGACGGTTGCCAACCCCTACGTTGATGGACCATTCGCCGATCCGGCCGATGTTGGCGCAGAACTCCTTGCCATGCCTGCACTTCGCCTCGACGCCGCATTTGTCCATGCCAATGCCGCCGACACTGCTGGCAATGCTGCCTTTACTGGCCCTGATGCCTACTTCGACGAGTTGTTCCTCGGTGCAGCAGACCTCCGGGTTGTCACGGCCGAGACCGTGGTTGCCGAAGGTGGCTTGAGCGAGGTTGGGCCACTGGCGAAGGCAACGGTGCATCGCTTGCTCACTGATCTCATCATCGAGACCCCAAATGGTGCACATTTCACTTCTTGTGCACCGAACTATGACCGAGACGAGGCCTTCCAAAAGGCCTATGTCACCGCCGCGAGTGATGCCGAGACTTGGGCAGCATTCACCACTCGATTCTTGGCCGGATCTGAGGCTGACTATCAGCTGGCCGTTGCTGCGTTCAAAGAGGAGTCCCAGTCATGAGTCCAACACGCGCAGAAGTGTGCATTGCCGCAATTGCGGAAGTTTGGCGGGATGCCGGTGAAATCATGGCCAGCCCCTTTGGCACCATTCCAATGGTCGCAAGTCGCTTGGCCAAGCGAACCTTCTCCCCAGACTTAGTGCTGACCGATGGTGAAGCCGCCATCATCGTCGGCGCACCACCGATTACGACAAAGCCTCAAGATCTCGTACGCGAGGCCTCGGTGCCCTACAAGACCATTTTCTCGGTCGTGTGGTCAGGGCGTCGCCACATTGTGATGCAGGCGAGCCAAATCGACCGATTCGGCAACCAGAATCTCTCGGCCATTGGACCGCACAACCAACCAAAGGTGCAGCTCATTGGCGTGCGCGGTGCACCGGGGAACTCGGTCAACCACAAGACGAGCTACTGGGTACCTGATCACTCGACTCGGACCTTTGTTGAAGCCGTTGACACGGTTTGTGGCGTTGGCTACGACCGAGCGAAAAAAGCTGGAGTTGGCGCCACGCGCTTTCATGACCTTCCTCGCGTCGTGTCCAACCTTGGCGTCTTTGACTTTTCCGGTCCAGACCACGCCATGGCGCTTGTCTCGGTGCATCCTGGGGTGACCATTGACGACGTGGTGGCGGCCACTGGTTTCGAACTCCACATTGGTGACGTGGTGGAAACTCCTTCTCCAACCGAAGAGCAAATGGCCATTATTTCCGAGCTTGACCCGAAGGGTGCTCGAGAGCGAGAGATCAAGGCATGAGCCTCCCCGAACCACACCCAGCCCTCAACACCGCGTTCGTGCAAGCGGTCGGCATCCGGTACCCAATTGTCCAAACCGGCATGGGTTGGGTTGCAGGGCCTCGCCTCGTTGCTGCTTCAGCGGAAGCCGGCATCTTGGGCCTCTTGGCGTCAGCCACGATGACCGCACCGCAGTTGGAACAAGCACTCGCGGAAGTCCGTGCACGCACCGACAAGCCCTTTGGCGTCAACATGCGTGTTGACGCAGATGACGTCCAAGTTCGTCTCGACATGATGATCGCCGCCGGCGTCAAAGTCGCAAGTTTTGTCGGAGCGCCAAACGCCAAAGTGGTCGAGCGCTGTCACGCCGCTGGCATGTTCGTCATTCCAACCGTTGGCGCTCGGCGTCATGCAGAAAAGGTTGCCGCCATTGGCGTTGACGCCCTGATTGCCCAAGGCGGCGAAGGTGGGGGGCACACCGGTGTGGTCCCAACCACCTTGCTCCTTCCAGCCGCGGTTGATGCGGTTGCCGGAAAAGTGATGGTCCTTGGTGCTGGTGGTTTCTATTCGGGCCGTGGTCTCGTCGCTGCACTGTCGTATGGCGCGTCTGGCGTTGCCATGGGAACCCGGTTCTTAATGACGGCAGAGTCAACCGTTCCCGATGCCATCAAAGCGCAATATCTCGCCGCCAGCGTCACCGATACGGTCGTGTCGACCAAAGTCGATGGCGCGCCACAGCGCGTCGTGGCGACCGATCTCATTCGTGCACTTGAGTCAAAAAGTTGGCTGCGCAGTTTGCCGAAAGCCATGGCCAATGCCCACGCATTTCGTCGCGAGACCGGACTGTCACTCATGCAGATGCTGAAAGAAGGCGCTGCGATGAAAAAGGGCAATGAGCTCACCTGGAGTCAGGTGGTGATGGCCGCCAATGCACCGGTGATGACCAAGGCTGCACTTGTTGACGGACGCACTGATGTCGGCATCTTGCCGACCGGCCAAGTGGTGGGTTCACTCGATGCACTCCCAACCGTGGCTGACTTGGTTGCCGAGATTGTGAACGAGGCCAACGCAACCTTAACGAGGTTGACCGGGGCGTGACCGACACGTCGGCATCCACCCCTCGCTCGTCGCTCCTTGCCCGCCTTGTTGGCAATGGCAGAAGCCGCGTCGGTCTTGTGGCCGCTCTCATTGCCGCCCTTGCTGTTCGACTACCGGGCCTCACGTCAAAGGACTTGTGGTTCGACGACGCATGGGCCGCCATGCCAGCGAGAGCATCGTTTCGTGATGCGCTCCACATGGTGGTCACGACCCCCGGCTATACCTTGGTCAGTCGCCTTTGGATTGGCCTCTACCCAGAAGCCACCTGGTGGGCGCAACTCCCCACCTTGCTCTTCGGCCTGCTTGGGGTCGTTGCCATCTTTTGTCTGCTTCGCTATCTCAACACGAGCGAACTGGTGCAATGGATTTGCACCGCGATTGTGGTGCTGTCGCCAACGACGGTGACCTACTCGACTCGAGTGAAGGAATATGCCTTCGACTTTCTCTTGGGGGTTGCACTGTTAGCCCTGGCCGAGCGAGTTCGACGAACCCCACGGGCAAAGCACCTCATTCACCTTGGCCTCGTCAGCGTCGTGAGTGTGTTCTTCTCACTGTCGAGCGCAGTGGTGGTGCTTGGCATCTGGCTCGCAGTTGGGCTCTTGGCCATTTGGCAGCGAGAACTGCGAGCAAGAATTTTTGGGATCGGTGCGGCCACGGCGCTGCTTGGCGCAGCGGTGGCACTGCCATTTGCCGCCGCAGTGCCGTCGGTGCTCAATCACAACTGGCGACGACGAGGCTTTCTGTTCGACCCTTCGAGTTTCCATGATGCCCGCCGCACCTTGACCACGATCTTTTCCGGCCTTGCCCATGGTCTCATTGGTGTTCCGATCCACCTGAATCCACACGTGACCTTCTGGAAGCTCTGGGCGATTGCAATTGCTCTCGTTGTCATCGCGTTCTTGGTGCTTGCTGGCAGATCAGCGGCCCGACGCACCCTTCGCTCACGACCAACCTTCAGTCGAACAACACCCGCGGCAATGATCCTTGTCGTCGCCACTTTTGCGGCACTTGCGAGCAGAGTTCCACTTGGCGATGGCCGCACTGATGAAGTCATCTTTCCGGCAATCTTGGTCCTCGGCGCACTCGTCTTCGGGCCCACGATTGATGCCGGCTTCGCCAAACTCGGTCGGAAGTCGCCGACGCTTCCCCGCATCGCCCTTGCAGCTGCGCTCCTTGGCGCCGTGATCTTTGGTGGTCTCCACACTTCTCGCTACCCAACCATTGATTTGCGAGGACTCGCGAGCAAGTGGGCACCAACAACCAAGGGCGACACTCGCCTCGTCACCGTGGTCGATGGCTTTAACGCATTTGGTTGGGGCTACTACGCCCTCTCGCCAACGACCATTGCCTTTGGACCAGACCACGGCCACATTTGGCCGCAAGGGTTTCACATTGCCGCAACGACAAACAGCGTCATCATCTCGAACAACAACATGTCAGTGCCTGGTCGTTTCGCTCACCTCGCAGCGCGCGCAGATGCGGTTTGGTATATCGGTTTTGAGCAAGGGACCTACAACCCCTATTCACCTATGCCCTATGCCCTGCGTCCATCTGCCACCTATTTCGAACTGCTTCGAGAAGGCTGGAAACCGCGACCTGGCTATTCGCTCTTGGCCGAGCACTGTTACGCAATGCTGCTGACGCGCTAGCCCGTCGAGGCTCAGTGTGAAGCCTGCCCGTAGGCTCGTTGGTCATGGAACAAGCCCGCAGTCATCGCCACGCCCCTGATGGCCTCATCCTCGCCATTGCCTGCGTCGCACAGTTCATGGTCGTCCTTGACGTCTCCATCGTCAACGTCGCCCTTCCGACCATCCAAAGCGATCTCGGCTTTTCGTATTCAGGCATTCAATGGGTGCTCAATGCCTATGTACTTGCCTTTGCCGGATTCCTCCTCCTCGGCGGACGAGCAGCAGACTTCTTTGGTCGACGCCTCGTCTACCTCACCGGCATTTCGCTGTTCACGATTGCCTCCGTTGCCGCTGGCTTCGCAACCACAGAAACACAACTCATCGTTGCTCGGGCGGTTCAAGGACTTGGCGGTGCAATTTTGTCACCCGCCACACTCACCATCATTGTCACGACCTTTGCGGGGCCTCGGCTCGCGAAGGCCATTGGTGCGTGGAGTGCGGTGGCAGGAGCAGGCGGCGCAGCAGGAACGCTCCTCGGCGGGATGCTGACCGGCTGGCTGAGTTGGCGCTGGATCTTTTTCATCAACTTGCCCATTGGGCTTGGCGTCGGCATTGTTGCGGTGCTGTTCTTGCAAGAGCTGCGGACACAGACGGGAGCCTCAAAGCTGGACCTTGTTGGATCGTTCCTCATTACGTCATCACTCACGGCAATGGTCTACGGCGTCGTCAATGTTTCTGTTGTTGACCATGGTGTCGAGCGCGGTTGGGGCTCTTCCTTGGTGCTTGGTTGGATTGGAGCAGGACTGGTCCTGCTCGCTGGTTTCATCGTCTGGGAACTGAAGGTCGCCACTCGACCGCTGGTGCCATTTCGGATTTTCCGACACCGCTCACTCACCGGCGCTGACGCCGTCATGGTGCTCATCGGTGGCGCCTTTTTCGCCATGTGGTACTTCTTAACCTTCTATCTCCAAGGCGTGTTGTACTTCAGCGCACTTCGAGCGGGATTTGCGTTCGTGCCAATGGCGCTCGCCATTGTTCTCGGTGCACAAATCAGTTCCCGGCTCATTCACCACCACGGTGTACGCAACCTGGTGCTCGTTGGCACGGTTCTGGCCACCCTTGGGTTCGTTGCGCTGAGCCGGATTTCAGAAGTGTCGTCCTACTTCCCTGACGTCATTGGCCCAGGTGCGCTTTGCGCCTTCGCCATGGGCATCTTGTTCACCCCGCTTGCCATGGCGGCAACCGCTGGCGTGGACCGGTCCGAATCTGGTCTTGCCTCGGGCATTTTGAACACTTCGCGACAAGTCGGCGGCTCGCTTGGTCTTGCGATTTTGGCCACCTTGGCTGCGTCAGCAACCGCAGCGTGGGCAGGTGCCAATCGTGGCGCAATGACGACCGCATCTGGTCAAGCCCATGCGGCAACCGTTGGCTATGACCGTGCATTTTTGGTCTCCGCCGCCATCACCGCTGCTGCGTTTGTTGCCGCATTTCTTATTCCGGCAACGACCCGAGAAAACCATGTGGCCGGCGCACCACCAGTTCCGGTGATCCCCGAATAGCCACGCGCAACCACGTCCAGCGCGGTCGCGAGTAGAACAGAGGCGTGACGAGCGATTCCCCGAGACGAATCTCGCGCCCGACCTTGTTCGAACTCGGCGCGCTTGTCGGCATCGTTGCCCTTGGACTTTGGACGAGGATTCCCGGATTTTCCCGCTACGACTTGTGGTTTGACGATGCCTGGGCTGCACTTCCGGCCAAGGTCTCTTTTGCCACCGCCAACAAGATGGTCGCCACGACGCCGGCGTATTCACTCGCCATGCGGTCATGGTTGCAACTTGGACCCGACTCGACCATTTGGGCCCAGCTGCCAAGTTTCATCTTCTCGGTCGTCGGCATCGTCGCTATCTACGCCCTCGTTCGGTACTTCACCTACTCACGCATGCTCGGCCTGCTTGCCAGCCTCGTCATTGCCGCGGGTCCCGTCACCTCGCTGTATGCCACTCGCATGAAGGAATATGCCGCCGACTTTCTCCTTGCCTGTGCGATCCTTGCCGCGGCAGAAGCCTGGCGACGGCGACCCTCATGGAAAAGCGCCGCTGCGATTGGTGTGCTTGGTGCGCTTGGTCTGCTCATCTCGGCCCAGACGCTGCTGGTCACCGGCGCGGTGCTCATTGGCATGGCGCTAAGTTGCATCGTCGATCGCAACCGAATTCACCAGACTGCGGTCGCCGGGGCGGTCATTGGCGGTGCGGTGCTCGTTGGCGAAGCGTTGTGGTTTCGCCACATTGTGCCGCAGCTTTCGGCCAATTGGACGGCAAAGGGTTACATGTTGGACACCTCTTCGCTGCATCGAGCGGTCTTCAGCGTCGTGCATATGGCCTCGGGCCTCGGCCATGGCTTCATCGGGCTCGTTGTCCCCTACACCTTCAAACAAGACACGCTGAGTCCGCTCTCGGTCCTGTGGGCCGTCGTCGTTGGCCTGACCCTTGCCGTCATTGTTGTTCTTCCCCTTTTCGACGCGGTGAAGCATTGGCGCGAAGGCCCAGGGCCAATGGTCGCTCCAGCGCTCGTCGTTGTTGCTGCGGGGGCAGGAGCAATCACACAAATGACCCCCTTTGGTGGTGGTCGCACCGACGAAGTGCTCTACCCAGCGCTCCTGCTCTGCTTGTGCGCAGGGCTCGTTCGAGCCAGCTGCAGGTGGAACCCTTCGATTTCGCTTCGCCTTTCACTCTGTGGCGCAAGTGCCGCTTGTCTTGTTGGCTTTGGGGCACTGCACACCGCCCGCTACCCAGAAGTTGATCTAAAGCGCATTGCCGCACAACTCGGTCCGGCGCTGTTGCCAGGAGACCGCATCGTGGTCGATGGCTATGGCAGTTTCACTTGGGCCAATGATGAGGCAAGTCCATGGCGAGTGAATTTCAGCCAAGGAACGATTCCATGGCCAATGGGCTTTCATGTCACGAGCCTCACCCCATCGGTCACGATGTCGGGTGAGTATCTCCAACCTGACGACAACGTTGAGGCGGTCTTTCACCAAGGCCATCGCCTTTGGTATGTGACCATCACGATTGGCGCATCGAGCCCGTATGCACCGAAGGGTCTGCTGAATTTTCCTCTGCCAACACCAACGAGGTCGGCAATGTTGGCGGCTGGTTGGCAACCCACCATCACACATCTTTCGGCAACCCACGCCGATGCTTCGCTCTTCACTCACGATTAAGCAACGCCACTTTTTTCAGCCGTTACCGCAACGGCTGTTCCGTAGATTGCAAGAACGTATTCTCGTGGAAGAAAGCGGAGTCACCGCCACAACGCACCCCCGTGACCTCTGGCACGCAGCCTTGAGGACTCACTATTCGGCGCAACGGTTCACCAAAAGTCTCGATCGCTTCCCAATGCTCGAGGGATGCTCCAACCGCTACTGGCGTTTCTAGCGACGAAGCAGTACTGAAGAGCCATGGCCAAAGAGGCCTTGGTTGGCGGTAATTGCAACACGTGCCCCTTCGATTTGACGACCGTGGGCCTCACCACGAAGTTGCAGCACGGATTCGACGACTTGGGCAATCGCTTGAGCGGGAATTGCTTCGCCAAAACTGGCAAGCCCACCAGAAGGATTCACCGGGATGCGACCACCAACTGTTGTGGCACCGCTGCGCAGCAATTGCTCAGCTTCACCTTCGCCACACAGTCCCAAGTCCTCATACCAATCGAGCTCAAGCGCAGTGGACAGGTCGTAGACCTCTGCCATGGAGAGGTCTTTTGGTCCAATGCCCGCTTCTTCGTAAATTGCTGCCGTGATTGAGGGACGAAATCCCATCTTTGGGAGCGGCACTGCAGCCGAAGAGTCAGTGGCGAAGTTCGGCATTTCAATGGTGGTGTTTGGATACACGGGGGTAACGGTTGATACCGCGTCAATGGTCACGAGTGGCTTGATTCCATGTGCCTTGGCGAATTCCACTGACGACAAGATGAGCGCTGCTCCACCGTCAGACGTGGCACAGATCTCTTGCAGGTGCAAGGGATCAGCAACCATGGGTGACGCCAACACTTCTTCAATCGTGACTTGCTTGCGGTAGCGAGCATTCGGGTTCGCTGCACCGTGGCGAGCATTTTTTACTTTCACGCTGGCGAAGTCTTCTGCCGTTGAGCCAAACCGCTCCATACGACGACGGGCATAGAGGCCGAAGTAGGTGGGGTTCGTGGCACCAAGCAGGTGGAACCGCAACCAGTCAGGGTCGTCAGTCCGGTTGCCACCAACAGGGGCGAAAAAGCCCTTTGGCGTGGTGTCGGCACCAACGACGAGGGCGACTTCTGACAACCCAGCCAAGATCTGCGCTCGAGCATTGGCAATGGCTTGCGCACCAGAAGCGCACGCAGCATACGACGACGACACACGAGATCCGGTGAAGCCGAGGGCTTGGGCAAAGGTCGCACCGGCAATGAAACCGGGATAGCCGTTTCGGATGGTGTCAGCACCGGCGACGAGATCTACTTGCGGCCAAGCAACGCCGGCATCTTCCAACGCTGCTCGAGCAGCCGCCACGCCATATTCAACAAAGTTGCGGCCCCACTTACCCCATGGGTGCATGCCAACGCCAAGTACGGCAACGCGTTTTGGTTCGGTCACTTTGTTGCCTCCACGAGCTTGAACTTCCAGACGAGTTTGTTCTCGCCGTCTTCGGTGAATAACACGTCCGTCACCACTTCAACGTCGCGACCAACGCGCAAGTCTTGGGCGTCGGTTCCCGCCACTGCTTGACCGAGAACGACGAGCCCTTCTGCCGCAAGCTCCACCGCCAAGATGAAAAACGGCACGAAGGGGTCAGCGGGCACAAACGGTGGTGGTGGCTGATAGCTCGCGCTCGTGTAGCTCCAGATCTTGCCCGTTCGGCTCAGCGGAACGAGGTCCACCGTGTCGCTTCCACAGTGAGGGTTCGGACAAAAACCTTGGCGAGCGGGGAACGCATAGGTTCCGCAGCCCGTGCACTTTGAGCCAATGAGTGCTTGCGCCTCTGGGTCAAAGAATCCTTCAACGGCAGGTGTACCGGTCATGCTCATCCCAATCGCTCAATGATTGTTGCGTTTGCCTGACCGCCACCTTCGCACATGACTTGCATGCCATAGCGACCACCACTGCGCTCGAGTTCGTTGAGCAGTGTCGACATGAGACGAGCTCCCGAGCAACCCGTTGGGTGACCAAGGGCAATCGCGCCACCATTGACGTTGACTTTGCTCATGTCGGGATGGAACTCTCGCTCCCAGGCCAACACCACGCTGGCAAAGGCCTCATTGATCTCGATCAGGTCGAGATCTTCGAGTGAAAGGCCGGACTTTTTCAGCACCATGTAGGTCGCTGGAATAGGGGCGGTCAACATAATTTGCGGGTCGTTTGCCGCCACCGCGAAGGTGTGGAAGCGGGCCCGAGGAGTAAGGCCAAGTTGCGCTGCACGCGCTTCGCTCATGATGAGCACCGCAGCTGCGCCATCAGAAATCTGCGAGCTTGTCGCTGCAGTGACGAGTCCATCTTCTCGAAATGCTGGACGGAGCGATGCCATCTTCTCCAACGTTCCATCAGCGCGAATTCCTTCGTCACGAGTGACGGGGCCGAGCTCAGTGCCATCGGCGGCAATTCCGGTGATGTCGAGAAGCTCGTTTTCAAAACGCCCTTCAGCCGTTGCTCGAGCAGCGCGCTGGTGCGACTCGAAACCAAACGCGTCCATCTCTTCACGAGTGATGGACCAACGACGAGCGATTTCTTCTGCACATTCACCTTGATGAATGAGGTCGTACTTCGCCTTGTAGAGCGGGCCATAGGCCTCGCCTGGACCATGCTCGGTCGTTGAGCCAATTGGCACTCGAGTCATGGCCTCAATGCCCGCACCAATGGCGATCTCCATCGCCCCAGCGGCAACGGCTTGAGCGGCGAAGTGAATGGCTTGTTGTGCCGAACCACATTGGCGGTCAACCGTTGTGCCAGGAACCGACAGTGGGTAGCCAGCAGCAAGGGCTGCGTTGCGAGCGATATTCATGGCCTGTTCGCCAACCATCATCGTGCAACCCATGACGACGTCTTCAATCAGCGCGGGGTCAATTCCGGTGCGCTGCAGCAAGGCAATGAGTGGTTGTGCGGCGAGATCAGTGGCGTGCCAACCCGACAGCACACCCCCTCTTCTGCCCACAGGAGTACGGACGGCATCGACGATCACGGCAGTTGACATAGAAGCATTGTTGCCGATGGCCGGTGAGTGTGTCAGATTTGCCGAACCATGGATTTAACCTTCACCCCCGAACAGCAAGCGTTTCGCCAACAAGCACGGACCTGGCTCGAGGCAAATGTGCCGAAGCCCGGAGTGCTCAGGTCCCTTGACACCAAAGAAGGATTCGAAGATCACCGGGTCTTTGAACGCACCCTCTTTGACGGCCGCTGGTCGGTCGTGTCATGGCCCGAAGCCTTTGGTGGCCGCGACGTCGGCATCATGGAGTGGCTGATTTTTGAAGAGGAGTACTACCGAGCCGGTGGCCCACGTCGGGTGAGCCAGAACGGCATCTTCTTGCTCGCTCCAACGATGTTCGAATTTGGCACCGAGTGGCAACTCAACCGCTACATGGCCAAGATGGCCTCGGGTGAAGAGATCTGGTGCCAGGGCTGGTCCGAACCAGACGCAGGAAGTGACTTGGCCGGCATTCGCTCAAAGGCCACCAAAGTTGACGGCGGATGGTTGCTCAATGGACAAAAGACCTGGTGTAGTCGTGGCGCCTTTGCTCACCGCTGCTTCGGGATCTTCCGCAGCGACCCAGAAGCGGATCGGCACCGTGGCCTCACCTACTACTTGATTGATATGGCGGCCGAAGGCGTCACGGTGCGACCCATTGGCCAACTCGATGGAGAGACCGGCTTTGCCGAAGTGTTCTTCGATGACGTCTTTGTCCCTGACGATGATGTGCTCGGAGGTATTGGTGATGGCTGGAAAGTGGCCATGGCCACTGCGGGGTCCGAGCGCGGTATTTCACTTCGCAGCCCTGCTCGCTACACCGAGGCTGCAACGAAACTCATGGACTTACTCGCGTCCACGCCCACCGGTGACGTGGATGGCTTTGACCCTCGAGCGGCAATTGCCGACGATGTTGTGAAGGCCTATCTCGACGCGGAGGCCTACAAACTCCACACCTACATGACCGCAACCAAGGTTCGCGCTGGCCACAAAGTCGGGGCTGAGGCGTCGGCAACGAAAATCTTCTGGTCCGAAGTTGATGTCAATATTCATCGTGCTGCGCTGCGCCTCCTTGGCGAAGGTGCCGATCTGTATGAGCCGGTGGAGCGAGGTGGCGTCGATCTATCTGAATGGCTTGATGGCTATCTCTTTGCCCTGTCGGGTCCGATCTACGCAGGAACGAATGAAATTCAGCGCAATGTGGTGGCAGAGCGCATGCTCGGACTTCCAAGGGGCTAACCATGGACTTTTCTTTTTCTGACGATCAACAAGAACTCCGCAACGCGGTCGCAAAGGTTCTGAGCGACTGGTGCACGCCAGCAGATCTCCACGCTCGCTATGTCGGCCTTGATGCCGACACCGGCCGAGCCAAGGGCCGCTGGGAGGCTCTTTCGGGCCTCGGCGTATGTGGATTGCTCATCAATGAAGGTGCTGGTGGTTTTGGCCTCACCGATATTGATCTCATTGGCATTGCCGAAGAGGCAGGGCGCGTCGTGCTGCCCGAACCGCTCAGCACGACCGCTGGTGTGGTCTTACCGATCGTTGCCTCAACTGACGCTGGGGCTCCACTTGTTGTCGCAGCGCTTGAGCAGGGCCATTCAGCCACTTTTGGCGGTGTCACCTTTGGCGCAAAGCGTCACAAGATCACGACCACGATTGACGGCTCTCGGGCGTCAACGCCGCGAGTGGCCAACAGCACCGCAGAGCAGTTCTTGCTCGTGGCAGAAGTGGGCGGCGACCTCGAGCTGCATGTGGTTGGCCGCCAAGCAGTGGAGATCACCGAGACGCCATCGCTTGATCTCACTCGTGACCTCGCAACGATTCACTGGACGCCGAGTGCCACCACGCGCATTGCTTCCGGCGAAGCGGCCGGCACACTGATTGAAGAACTGCTCAATCGCGCCGCGCTCTACAGCGCAGCAGAACTGTTAGGGCTGTGCGAGTCAATGCTGACATTGACCGCGTCGTATGTGTCTGAGCGTAAGCAATTCGGTGTGCCGGTTGGCTCATTCCAAGCGGTCAAGCACCACTTAGCTGGTGCTCGCGTTCGTCTTGAGTTCGCCCGCCCGGCGCTGTACCGAGCGGCCTACAGCTTGGCCACAACTGCACAGACCACAGCGCATGACATCTCCATGGCGAAATCAATGGCCTCCGATGCTGCTGATGAGGCCGCTCGCGTGTCACTCCAGTGTCACGGTGCGATTGGCTACACCTTCGAATACGACCTGCACTTAGCAATGAAGCGCGCCTGGGCGTTGGCGGCCGACTTCGGTGACGCTCGCAGCCACCGGGCACGAGTCTTCAGGCTCGTGAGCGCAGCGAAGGCGTGAGTTAGCGCTCTTCGAGGTGAGCGAGCAACAGCTCGGTGACGAGGTCTGGTCGCTCAACTGGCAACCAGTGACCAGCTCCTTCCAGGCGTCGGTAGGTAAAGGTGCCATCGACATAGGCGGCCGAATCGGTCATTTGCGTTTCAGTTAAGGCATGGTCGAGGGTTGACCACACACCAAGGGTTCGCGCCCGTACGTTCGGCAGCTGCGGCGCAGGTGCATTCCACTGGGAAGGCTTCAAGTTCGCCCGATACCAGTGGATCCCGGTGCGAAGCGAGTTATCTCGGTCCAAGTGCGAGAGCACTCGTTCTGCTTCAGGGTGGCCGAACCACCCTTTGAAATTCGCTCCATCATCTTTGGTCAGCCACTCTTCGGCCACCCCTTCAAATTGGAACAGCAAGGTGTACCAAATCTTCACTTGCTGGGCCGCTCCAGCGCTGGCAAATGCGGTTGGGTGACCAACCGAGAATGCCGCGAGCGATGCGACCCGGTCAGGGAAAAAGGTGGCGGTTGCCCAGGCCACATTGGCGCCCCAGTCATGACCGACGAGGTGCACGCAGGTGACGCCTGCAGTGTCAAGAATCGCCACAACATCGCCAACAAGTTCGGCAATGGTGTACTTCGAAATCTCGTCAGGTTTTGATGAACGCCCATAGCCACGCTGATCCGGCACGAGCACCCGGAAGCCGGCGTCGACGAGTGGTGCGACCTGGTGGCGCCAGAGATCTGCGGTGTCGGGAAAGCCATGGAGCAACAGCACTGCATCGCCACGGGGATCACCGTGATCATCCACGACGATTTCTAGATCATTTCGTTTCACGATGATGGTCGCCATGAGTGAAGAGGCTACCGTTGCGAAAAGCCCAGACTCAGGGCCTCGCCGAAGGAGCACTCGTGCACGACCAGACCTCACTGATGACCACCATTTCGCTGAGAGGAAGAACGGCGATTGTGACGGGCGCGGGAAGTGGCATTGGCAAGGCCTCCGCTGCCACCTTGGCTGCCGCTGGTGCGACGGTCTACTGCGGAGACCTGTTGGCAGACACGGCCGAAGCAACCGCTGCCGAAATTCGGCGCCTCGGGGGTAACGCGATTGGCTGTGGTGTCAACATTGCGGTGCGCAGTGAGGTCAACGCCTTTGTCGAGCGAGCCATTGCCGACACTGGTCGCCTCGACATTGTCTGCAACATTGCCGGGATGATGAGCGAAGCCAAGGTCTTAGACATCACCGAAGAAGACCTTGATCAGATGTTGCAGGTGAATCTGAAAGGTGCGCTTTTTGTGAGCCAAGCGGCCGGAAGGTTCATGGTGGACCACGGAGGTGGATCGATCATCAACATGGCGTCAACTGCAGTGCTCGCTCCGTCTCCTGACATTGCCGTTTACGCAATGACCAAAGCTGCACTCGTCCAGATGACCAAGACCATGTCGGTCGAAGTGGGCAAGTATGGCGTCCGCGTCAACACCATCGCCCCGGGATTTGTCCCCACCAAGATGACGAGCCGGTACTACACCAACCCTGATGGCACTGAAGATGCGGCCATGAAGGAAATGGTGCTGAAGCCAATGGCCAAGTTCGCACCTCTTCGCCGCGTGGGAACACCAGACGACATTGCCCATTGTGTGCTCTACCTCGCCTCGGATCTGTCGAGCTATGTCACTGGTCAATTGCTTGCGCCAAACGGTGGTGTCGCCGGCGTTTCATAACCACGCGCCAATTTCGCACTTGTGCGGAAGTGCGCGAACGCGGCTCGCGGGTCTAGTGTCAGTTCATGGCTGACTTTCCAAAAATCATTTCGGTTGACGACCACATTGTGGAACCCGCGAACTTGTGGAGTTCGCGCCTTCCAGCGAAGTACCAAGACGTCGGACCACGAGTCATTCGCGGCACCATGCCAGAGGTCACCTACGTCGGTGGAAAGTTAACGATCAAAGAAGGCGGCCAAGGCGCCCCTGCGGACTTCTGGCACTACGAGAAGTTGCGTCGACCACTGCTGCGCGTTGACTCAGCCGTTGGTGTTCCTCGTGAAGACGTGACCATGAAGGGCATCACCTTTGAGGACATGCGCCCAGGCTCCTACTCACAAAAAGAGCGCTTGGAAGACATGGATGTCAATCACATTGAAGCCTCACTGTGTTTCCCCACCTTGCCTCGCTTTTGTGGTCAGACCTTCGCTGAAGCCGAAGACAAAGAATTGGCGCTGCTGTGCGTCAAGGCCTACAACGACTACCAAGTTGAAGAGTGGTGTGCAGGCTCGAATGGTCGCCTCGTTCCCCTCATCATCATTCCGCTGTGGGACCCACAGTTGGCTGCCGATGAGATCTTCCGCAACGCTGCTCGCGGCGTGCACGCGGTGTGCTTCTCGGAACTCCCTAACCGTCTTGGCCTGCCGTCGATCCATGACCCATCAGGACACTGGGACCCGTTCTTTGCCGCCTGTGATGAGACCAACACGGTCATCAACATGCACATTGGCTCGTCAAGCCAAATGCCCTCGACGTCGCCTGACGCGCCAGCAGCAGTTGGGTCATCGCTCACCCACATCAATGCCGAGTTATCAATGGCCGACTGGTTGATGTCGGGACTTTTTGAGAAGTACAAGAACCTAAAAGTTGCCTACTCCGAGGGCCAAATTGGCTGGATTCCCTACCTGCTCCACCGCATGGACGTGGTCTGGGACGAGAACCGTGGCTGGGGTGGCGTGGCCGACAAGGTGCCAAACCCACCAAGCTCGTACTTCAAAGACCACGTCTACGGTTGCTTCTTTGACGACCCAGCTGGCCTTGCCCTCATTGACCAAATTGGCGAAGACAACATCACCTACGAGTCCGACTACCCACACAGCGACTCGACCTGGCCAAAGACGAAGGAAATCGCCGAGACGCAAATGACTGGACTCACCGATGAGCAGCGCTGGAAGGTGCTGCGCGGCAACGCCATCAAGCTGTTCAGTCTCGACCTCGCGAACTGAGTTCTCATGGACCTCCGAGCAACTCCGGCCGAGGAGGCCTTTCGGGCTGATCTTCGTATCTGGCTTGCCGCGACCTTGCCAACCTTGCCGGCAAAGCCTGCGCACACCGATTGGCAAGCCCGTCGCGCCTTTGACACCCATTGGCAGGGGCTGCTGCATGGTGCGGGCTACGCCGGCATTGACTGGCCCGTTGAGGCCGGTGGTCGTGGTGCAAGCCCAGTTGAGCAACTCATCTTCAAAGAAGAGTGCGAGCGAGCCGGCGCACCCTACGTCGGTCTTGGCTTTGTTGGACTACTCCACGCTGGACCCACAATCAACGCCGAGGGCACCTTGGCCCAACGCACGACCTATCTGCCAAAAATCCTGAGTGGCGAGCACGTCTGGTGCCAAGGGTTCTCTGAACCTGGTTCAGGTTCCGACCTCGCGTCGATGCGCACCAGAGCAGTTCGCGATGGCGATCACTATGTCGTGTCGGGTTCAAAGATTTGGACAAGTCATGCCGAAGTGGCTGACTACTGCGAACTGCTGGTTCGCACCGGCACTGAAGAGAGCCGCCACAAAGGCATCACGTGGCTCATCATGGACATGTCGAGCCCCGGCATTGAAGTGCGCCCGCTCAAGACGATCTCGGGATCGACAGAATTCGCCGAGTTGTTCTTAGATGATGTTCGCATTCCGGTTGAGAACCGCGTTGGCGAAGAAAATGATGGCTGGCGTGTGACCATGGTCACGCTCAGCTTTGAACGAGGCACCGGTTTTGTTGGCGAACTCCTTGAGTCCATGCGACTGCTGCGCGAACTCACTGACTTGGCCAAGCGCACTGGTGCCTATGGCGACCCGGGAATCCGACGTCGCATTGGCCAGTTGGCGGCAACCTTTGATGGGCTTTGGGCACTGACAAAGCGCACCGTGTCGGAAGCCCAAGCAACCGGCATTCCCGGCATTGGCGGCACCGTGTTCAAACTCTCCTTCTCTGAAGCCGGACAAAAGATGGCCGATCTCGCCATGGAACTGCTTGGTGATGCAGGACTGTTGTTTGATGACGTGACCCACGCAACCGATGGGCAACCCCTTGGCAATGCTGACCACGTGGAGAACTGGATCAAGTCGTTCAACTTGACCATTGCCGCGGGAACGTCACAGATCCAACGCAACATCGTGAGTGAGCGCATTTTGGGACTCCCCAAGGAACCGCCTGTTGGAGCCAAGAAATGAACTTCCAACTCTCTGACGACCAAGTCGCGCTTCGCGACGGACTCCAGGCAATTGTCGATGGGTACTTTTCACTTGACCACGTCCGTGCCCGTGAGGACCAGCCCTCTGTCGTCGACCGAACAGGTTGGCAAGCCTTAAGCGATGCTGGCGTCTTTGCCTTGCTGGTGCCCGAGTCTCTTGGTGGCCTTGGGCTGAGTATCACTGATGCCGTGGTGGCCATGGAAGTACTCGGTCACGCCCTTGTTCCCGGCCCCCTCGTTGGCACCATGCTCGCCGCTGGCACGATTGCGGGAGCAGCAGAAGGCTCGACCCTTGTTGGCATTGCCGCCACGAGTGATCGAGGAGCGATCCCGGGCGTGATTGAACTTCCCGGCGACTGTGACGGCTACCTCGTGTTGCCGTCGTCTCGCGATGGCGCCGCACCGGCGACCTATGTCTCGCGCGCAAACGTGGTGGCAACGCCAGCTACCCGTTCGCTCGACCCACTGCACCCAGTTGGCCGCCTCGAGGCGCTCCTTGAGCCAAGCGCACAAGAGCTTTCTGGAACTGCCGATGCGCTCCGTCGCAACGCACTGCTGTTAACCGCAGCTTTTGAAGTTGGACTCGCTGCATTTGCCTTAGAGCTCAGCGTTGCCTACGCCAAGGACCGTTATCAATTTGGTCGACCCATTGGCTCCTTCCAAGCCATCAAGCACCTCTTGGCCGACGAACTTGCCCGACTTGAGATGGCCCGGGCACAGTTGCATTACGCCGCAGTCGTGACC
This sequence comes from Acidimicrobiaceae bacterium, assembly GCA_947447225.1. Classification (GTDB taxonomy): domain Bacteria; phylum Actinomycetota; class Acidimicrobiia; order Acidimicrobiales; family RAAP-2; genus CAIQEU01. The sequence continues at coordinate 6,782 of CANFJV010000012.1, read as the reverse complement.
AATGCCCCTGATATCGCCGCCATTGACGGCGAGGTCTATGGACTCTCGGCCACACAGCTTGAATGGCGAGCCGTGGCCGGTGCGAAGTTGCTGTGCGACCAAGTTGCCGTCAGCGCAACGAAAACCGCAGTACAGGTCCACGGTGGCATGGGCTACACCTGGGAAGTTCCCGTCCACTTGGCGCTAAAGCGTGCTCGAGTCCATGCGACGATGTTGGCAACGAGTGACCAAATGGCAGATATCGTCGCATCGCTGACGCACTAGAGAAGAGTTTTGGGGGGAATTTCGAATGTCACGAATCCAACTTGTCGGCGACAAGGTTGTCTACGGCATGCAGTTGCCAATTCAGAGTCAGTCGCGACTGTTTGTCTCTGACTGGGAGTTGACCGCAAGCGTTGACGACCTCGCCAATATCGCCAAAGCAGCCGACCGCTCCGGATGGCATTACTTGGGCGTCTGCGACCACACCGCTATCCCTGACCGCTTGGTGAAGGCGATGGGGGCCGAGTGGTACGACACGATTGCCACCCTTGGCTGGCTCGCTGGCATCACCTCAAACACCATGTTGCTCACCCACGTGTTGATCTTGGCCCAGCGCCATCCACTGCGTGCGGCCAAAGAACTCGCCACGCTTGATCACCTCTCGGGTGGTCGCCTCATTGTCGGCGTAGGGGCCGGTCACGTGAACGAAGAGTTTGATCTCTTAAACGGCGATGCTGCCTTTGCCGATCGTGGACCAGCGACGGACGAGGCCATTGAAGCCCTTGTGACGTGCTTTGAGAACGAGGTGCCGACCCACCACGGCAAGCGCTGGCAGTTCGACGCCATGTCGGTCGCACCACGCCCCGTGCAGTCGCCTCGACCCGCAGTGTGGATTGGCGGATCGACCGGCCCAGCACTTCGTCGCACGGCCAAGTACGGCGATGGCTGGCTTCCCCAGGGGACGCGTCGAACCGATCTTCCTGGCCAAATCGCCACCTTGAAGGCACTGCGTGACGAAATTGGTGACGGATCACCACTTGACATCGGCACGATTGCTGAACCCTGCCACGTGGACCTCGGCGGCGGCCGGGACGGCCTGCCGGACTACACCTTTGTGGGCAGCGCAGAGAAGATTGCCGCTTCGCTCTTGCAACTCGTCGACATGGGTGTCAATCACTTACAGATCCCACTTCGTGCACGGTCAGCCGCAGAATTCGTCGAACAAACCGAAGCCTTCGGCACCCTCGTTGGCCCACTTCTCACCCGCTAAGAAACGAACAAAGGACCCATCATGGCGAACCCATTTCACGACCAACACGACCTCCTCATTGGAGGCGAATGGAAGGCCGCATCAAACGGCACATATGAGATCATCAACCCGGCAACCGAAGAAGTGGTCGCCTTGGCCCCAAACGCAAGCCGTGAAGACGGCTTTGCCGCAGCAGCTGCGGCGCGTGCCGCACAGCCCGCCTGGGAAGCACTTGGGTATGAAAAGCGCAGCGCGCTGCTGTTAAAGGCGGCCGAAGCCATTCGTGCTCGCAGCAAAGAGCTCCTTCCTCTGGTCATCGCCGAGACCGGCGCGACTGCACGAGTTGGCAGCCAAATGCAGGTGCCCGTCACTGCAGACCGCTTTGAGCGATACTCCAAGGATCCTCGTGCGGTGCTCCAGACTCCCCTGCTGCCAGCAGCAACGATGGCCAGCCCACTCGCCCCAGGTGGGCTGATTGGCGGCATGGTGAACCGTCAGCCTGTTGGCGTCGCTGCCTGCATCACGTCCTACAACTTCCCGCTCGTCAACATGGCTGGCAAGGTTGCCCCAGCACTCGCTGCGGGAAACTCCGTCGTCATCAAGCCTGCTCCGCAAGACCCACTGGCGGTCATTGAACTCGTTCGCATCTTGGATGAAGTTGGCTTTCCTCCAGGCGTCGTGAACCTGGTCGTTGGTGAAGGCGCCGACGCTGCCGCTGCCCTCGTTGACTCGGCCGACGTCGACATGGTGTCGTTCACCGGTTCAACTGAAGTTGGCTCCCGCATCATGGAGGCGTCGGGTAAGACCATGAAGCGCCTGCTGCTTGAACTCGGCGGCAAGGGCGCAGCGCTCGTGTTGGAAGACGCTGATGTGAAGGCAGCAATTGGTTGCATTCAGTCGGTGTGGGCCTTCCACTCCGGCCAGATTTGCACCGCCCCAACTCGGGCGGTCGTGCACAGGAGTCTCGTCGACCAAATCGTCGAAGGTCTGAAGATGGTGGCTCCGTACTTGAAGGTCGGTGACCCAACGTCCATGGAGACCATTGTTGGCCCGGTCATCTCTGCCGCCCAGCGTGCTCGCATTGAGGCCCACATTGCCTCCGCTGGCCCCGAAGGTGGCGAAGTGGTCGTCGGTGGCACCCGGCCAGACTTGGAGCGTGGCTTCTACGTCAACCCCACACTCATTATCGGCACGAACGACATGACCGTTGCTCGCGAAGAGATCTTCGGTCCGGTCATCACTCTCATCCCCTTCGACGATGAAGAAGAAGGCATCGCCATTGCCAACGACACGCCGTTTGGTCTTTATGACTACGTGTTCTCAAAAGACGGCGGCACCGCGTTCCGTGTGGCCAAGCGCTTAAAGGCCGGCCACGTTGGTATCAACACCGCGCAGCGCAACCATGACGCTCCCTTCGGTGGTTTCAAGATGTCTGGTGTTGGTCGTGACGGTGGTGACTACGGCCTGCTTGCGTACAGCGAACCCCAGGCCATCATCTGGACGACCTGATCCAATGGACTTCCCCTCCGCTCCACTCCCAACAAGTGGCCTGTCCCACGCAGAAGTGCTTGAGCGCCTCGCGCAACTCAAAGTTGATGACAAGCAGTGGGAGGAGGGGAAAGTCTTTGGCCTCGTCTACGACGCAGGCAAAGCACACCACGAACTCCTTCGCGATGCCATGGCATTGTTTGAAGCCGAAAACGGCCTCAACGTCTTGGCGTTCCCGTCCATTGGGCAAATGAGCCATGACCTAGTTCGCATCACTGCGACCTTGCTTGGCGCCGATGATCCACGTTCAGGCGGAGAGGTCGCCGGGTTTTTAACCTCTGGGGGAACCGAAAGTTTGCTCCAAGCCAGTGTCGTCGCTCGCGATCACGCACGAGCACGCGGCATTGACCGACCAACCATTGTCTGCGCCACGAGCGCACATGCTGCCTTCACCAAAGCGGCGGGCCTCTTTGACATCGAAGTGATCCGGGTGCCAGTTGGCGAGGACTACCGGGTCGACCTCGCCGCCATGGAAGCCGCCATTGACGAGCGCACGGCGATGCTCGTGGCCTCGGCAGTGTCGTACCCACAAGGCGTGATTGATGACGTCACTGCCATTGCTGCTCTTGCCGAGTCAAAAGGTCTCCTCTGTCACGTCGATGGTTGCATGGGTGGCTACTTCTTGCCCTTTTTGACCGAACTCGGTCACTGCCAAGTACCGTTTGATTTCACTGTTTCTGGAGTGACGTCAATGTCGGCCGACCTCCATAAGTACGGATATGCCTCAAAGGGTGCCTCTGTCGTGCTGTACCGGACCCCCGCCCTCGCAAGGCACCAGGTCTTCATGACCGAAGACTGGTTAGGCGGCTTTTATGCCTCGACCACCATGGCTGGCACGAAGCCCGCTGGCCCAATTGCCGCCGCCTGGGCATCGGTGATGCACCTTGGACACGACGGGCTCCTCAAACTCACGAGCGACACCTATGCAGCAGCGCGCAAGATCATAAATGCCGTCGTTGCTCACCCAAAGCTCCAGCTTCGAGGCGAGCCTGCAATGTCGGTGTTTGCCTTTGGTGCTGAGGATGAAGCCGAGCTCGACATCTTCGCGGTGAGCGAGGTGCTCAGCCGGAGCGGTTGGCATGTTGATCGCCAACGTCATCCTGATTCGCTGCACTTGACCGTCCATGCCGGATCAGTCAAGGCCACCGATGCATTTTTGGACGACCTTCACGCCGCAATAGAAGAAGTTGGCACAAGGCGGACTGAGGATCGCTCCACCACCTACGCCACAGGGGACTGACATGGCTTCAGCTCGCTTCACTGAAATCGCTCACGAGATCCGCAACTGGGGCCGCTGGGGAACTGATGATCGCCTCGGGACCCTCAACTTGCTGGACGCTTCCGCCCGTCAACGCGGCGCAGCGTCGGTCGTCTCTGGTGAAGCCTTCCCGCTTGGCATTGGTATCTCTGCCGGTGAAGGCATCCAAGCGGGGTTCATTCCCGGTCGAGTGGAGCCAACTCGGACCATGACGGTCATCAATGGGCCCTTGTCACAAGACCCAAATTGGATTTGCTCATCTGAAGATGAACTCACGATGGGCATCCAAGCCGCCACCCACTGGGATGGTTTGGGCCACGTCTCCTACCAAGGTCAGCTCTATAACGGCTACCCGGCTGACTCGGTTACTCACGACGGTGCGACCATCCTTGGCATCGAGCACCTCTCAACGGTGATTGGTCGAGGAGTGCTGCTCGACATTGCCCGACTCCATGGCGTTGACCATTTGGAGCCTGGCTACGGCATCTCCTACAAGGATTTAGATGATGCCTGCGAAGCCCAAGGCGTTGAGGTCCTGCCCGGCGACATTGTCCTTGTGCGAACAGGTCAGCAATTTGCCTTGGACCTCGACGACAGCGTGCCCTTTGGTCGTCCTGGACCAAATCGCGACAAGATCGCCTACACCTTCCCTTCAGCTGGCTTCACCATGGAAAGCGCTCGCTGGTTCTTTCACAAAGATGTCGCAGCAGTTGCGAATGACACCTTGACCTGTGAAGTCTTTCCCGGAGAGAACGAAGAGGACTACCTCCCAGTCCACCTGCTCCACTTGGTGGAGATGGGTCTCACCCAGGGTCAGAACTTCTTCCTCAATCAATTGGCCGCAGCATGTGCCGCAGACAATCGGTGGACGTTCTTGCTCGATGCCACCCCGCTGCCACTCACTGGCGCCGTTGGCACGCCACTTAACCCGGTGGCACTTCGCTAGGAATTTTCGCCTGCGTCTCTTCAGGCCTCGAGAACAAAGTGCGATAGTCCGACCAGTTCGCGGCGGCAACCTTTTCGTTCCCCTACTACCGAAAGCAATGCCGAATATTCGGCAGACCCTGCCTTCGCAGTCCCAATATCCAACGGCGCAAAACCTCAGAATTGCGACAACCACATTGTGTTTCCAGGGCCATCAATTGGCAGATTTGGAGGGGGAAACTCCGCCCAATAAATTCTTATTTCAATGAAATTCCAGTTCAGAGACACATTTTTTTGATTGAATTCTTCTGATAGAAGAGATCAAAATTATGCGACTACAATTTGTGGATAACACCACAAAAAGTAGGAATTCATGATTCGAAAACGAACTCAAAAAGGACTTTTCCTCAAGGTCGTCATCACAATTGCCTCCATATTTTCGGTGATAGCAAGTACTTTTGATGGGCTCCCGGCAAATGCTTCACCAAGTAACACTTCAGCCTTACCCTCAAACCTAAGTGGTTTTGCCTCAAACGCGAAAGTCGCAAGAAACATCGCCGAAGGCATAGTCGCGAAGGCGTACCCAAAAGATTTCAAAGATCAGATGGCAAGACTCTCTGCGGGAAAGAACTGGGGTGCGATCTATCCGGGAGCAAGTTCACCAAAATGCATTGGTGCCAAGGGCGCGACGCCAGAGCCAATATCCGAATGCACTGGGGGCGATAAAACGTCCAAATATGTCGTTGCCCTCATTGGAGATTCACGAGCTGGAATGTGGGGAGGGACATTCGACAACGTTGGATACTTAACTCATTTCAAACTGATCAACATCTATAAGTCCGGATGTCCTGCTCCGTTAGATAATTACGCGTCGTTTGGAGTAGCCACGCCAGACTGTGCCCGCTTTCACGAGGCGCTCATAAAGCTTCTCAATCAATTGAAGCCAAACCTCATCGTCGTATCAAGCCAGACAGAGATTGTTGTTACATCACCACCGCCATTCCACCTCGCCCCACCTGACGTCACCCAGCGGGATCTCGAAGCCCTCATTCACCGACTCCCTCGTACTTCCAAGGTTGTCGTCCTAGGAGGATTTCCAACACCGGGATCGAACGACACTTTTAACCCAACCCTTTGTCTGAGCCGGGTCCCTTCACCGCCAAGTTCATGCAATTTCACTGAGATTTCAGCGGTGAAGGTTTCAAACCAGGCATTCAAGAACGCTGCAGCCTCGTCACATGTTGGCTATATCGATCAGCGACCGTGGTTTTGCCTGAGCACTTGCCCGCCGATCATTGGTGGGAAAGTGGTTTGGACAAAGGACGCGTTCCATGCCAACGGCGCCTACCTCGTCACCTTGACGGGAGTTTTGGCTGCTGCCCTGGCGCCGTACACGGCCCACTGAGCAACATCATTCCAAAAGCCACGGCACCATATGGCGCACGTGAACTACCAGATGACTGGACCGGTGGCAGCGAGTGCATTGCCCTCAGCTCTCACACCCTTTGCCACGAGATCTTCCGCTCCGGCTTGCCAGACTTCACGCAGGTGGTAGTGCGGCACGTGAGGAAACAGGTGATGGACTGCATGGTGATCATGACCTCGAATGAGTAGCCCTGACAGCGGAAAAACGGCAATGCGCGTGTCAACGTATCGACCGGTGCTCTTTGCTGGGTGGTGCGGGAACCATGCAAAGACCATGAGGAGCCATAACGCTTGAATCCGTGACGGCACATACCAAAGGAGAAACACCGGCCAAAAGATTCCCGTCAGTCCCGCTGTCACCAGAACCACCATAGAAAGCGCCCAGTAGCGAAGTTG
>CANFJV010000011.1 GCA_947447225.1 Acidimicrobiaceae bacterium | reverse complement strand
TGTTGACCTCGTTGGTGGTTCGGGAACTTTTGCCGCTTGGAACTTCGGCATTGCTGGAAACCAAGGAACCCAAGGCTTCCAAGGAAACCAGGGCAACCAGGGCTTCCAAGGTGTTCAGGGAACACAAGGCGTCCAAGGCTTCCAAGGAAACCAAGGCGTCCAAGGCACGCAAGGCTTCCAAGGAAACCAAGGCTTCCAGGGTGCAACCGGTGCCTACTCGGCTGGTTATGGCGGTGCCACTTCAGCAACAAGCACCACCGTTGCAACAGGATCAAAGATCTTTGCGGTTGCCATCACCGGCGGTTACATGGTCGGCGACCGAGTTCGAGTCTCAAACAGCACCACTCCAGCGAGCTACATGGAAGGTGTCATCACTTCGCTCACCGCTGACTCGTCGGTCACCGTTCTGGTTGACCTCATTGGAACCGTCACCACCGCCACCACCTGGAACTTCGGTATTGCGGGCAACCAGGGAACCCAAGGGTTCCAAGGGTTCCAAGGTGCTACTGGTGCCCAAGGCGCTACTGGTGCCCAAGGTGCTACTGGTGCCCAAGGTGCAACTGGTGCCCAAGGTGCTACTGGTGCCCAAGGCGCTACTGGTGCCCAAGGCACAACTGGCGCTCAAGGCAACCAGGGTTCACAGGGGTCAACGGGCTTCGTTGTCAGCGGTTCTTACTCAATTTCTGGTGGTTCTTCTGGAAGCATGAGCACGTCGAATTACTATGCACCAATTGGAACGACTACCGGCAACGCTACTGAGGCAACCGCGAGCCAAGCGGTCAATATTGCAGGGAACTTGACCACGATCACCTTTACGAATACATCATCAGGTACCACGAGTTACAGGTACACCCTTTATAAAAATGGAGTTGCTGGAAACACGTGCACGACAGGCAAGAACACAACGAGCTGCACAATCAATACGGCGACGGCACTCGCGGCTAACGACACATTGTCAATAATCTTGAGTTACGCCTCAGGTTCTTCGGCATCAACCGTAACTTGGACGGGCACGTTTACGTATGGCTCACAGCCCTTTGCCTAATTGAGGAGGGGCTCGTCCAATCGAAGTTCAAAAACGGATCAGTGAACTTTGATGTGGTGATGAACGCGGGAGTGCAACATGGGTGAAGTGAAGGTGGAGGCTTTTCCATCCCCCCAAATTGGCTCTGAGGCTTTCTCAGGGACTACTGAGGGTTTGGTTTCGACTGAGCGTGTGAGGATATTCCCAAATTCCGACCATGCTGTTCGTGAACTCGTCGATTTCGCCATTGACGAAAGTCAAGAACGAATTGGGCAAGCACGTCTTTATCTGATCGCTCCGCGAACGCTTCATGAGCGAAAATGTTCATCAAGAAGATGACAGATCGCATGGCGTCAAATGAATCTTCCACCACATTGAGCGTGCTAAAGAACTGCTGGTTCCGTTGCATTAGGGCTGTTGCCTTGACGAAGAATCCAAATTCTTCTCGGTCTTGGCTCCACATGTCCTCAGATGTCAGATCTTGAAGTTTCTTGGCGAGTGGGGACGAAGGTAAAATCTGCACTGGAGTTGAGGTGAGGGCAACCACTCGGCAGTCAAAGTGTTGACAAGTTCTTGGTCGCGTAGAATAAATAGAACATTTCCCATCAATGAGGAGTGGGCATTGGTTGTTCATTGGTTCAAGATGAAAGTGTTCAAAGGGTAGGCCCTCGACAGTTTTGAGCAACTCCTTCGGAATGGATTGAAGCGTCGCTACTTCGTCAGCATCAATGCAAATTGTGAGATTTGACTGGCAACAAGCCGCACAAGTTGCGCAAGGAACGACAATGTTTGCATCTTGCTTGAGCGCAAGAAGAGCCTTCTCCAGAATTTCGGCCGCCGTCTCGGATCTGTGGTCGCTTTGCATAACTTCTCTTTCGAATCCTAGGAACGCATCGCCATTCTTTCAACTATCAGGCGTAAATGTTGCACAATAGACCCCGAAGTTAACCGAATCGACTCACTCGAGATGCAGCACAAGAGAGTTGCCAAAGTTGCACTGGTGAACTTCCAGCCCGAAGGTTTTTTTGATGGCTGATGCCCTGACCTGATCCACTCAAGAAGAGGCGTGCGAGCGATTGCATCTCAATGAAGTGGTCGCTCCGACGGGTGACCTGCACTCCGATCCTCAATGCGCTCGGCAGCCTTGGTGATCACTAGGTGCACCCAAGCGAGGATCGTGGTCATATGCCGACTAGACGCCATGGCCGATTTTCACCTCACGAGGTCAACTGTTGAGTGCGGGCGAGAGGACTCGAACCTCCACCCCCGAAAGGACCAGGACCTAAACCTGGCGCGTATGCCAATTTCGCCACGCCCGCGCTCTTTCATCCTAGGTCAAGTCGAGGTACTTGCTTGGCTCCTTCACGTGGCGAGAACCGGTAGCCTGAAGGGCATGAGTTCGCTGATGAATCCCTTTGCCATGGCCGCTGCATCCGGAGCTGAAGGAGCTTCGCTCAATGAGCGACTCTTGAAGGAGCGCATTGTTTTTCTCGGCAGCCAAGTGGACCAAAACTCGGCAAACACCATCTGCGCCCAGTTGCTCCTGCTTGAAGCAGAAGACCCCACAAAGGACATCTCGCTCTACATCAACTCACCCGGTGGGTCCGTCATTGACGGCCTCGCCATCTACGACACGATGCAATATGTCCAGTGCGATGTTCGCACTATTGCAGTTGGCATGGCAGCGTCAATGGGGCAGTTCTTGTTGTGCGCAGGAGCGAAGGGCAAGCGTTCAGCACTTCCTCACGCACAGATCCTGATGCACCAACCTTCCGGTGGCGCTCAAGGTCAAGCAACGGACATTTCCATTCACTTGCGTCACACCATTGAATTGAAGAAGGGACTCGCTGAGCGGATTTCTTTCCACACAGGTCAACCAGTGGAGAAGATTGAAGCGGACTCTGATCGTGACCGTTGGTTTACTGCTCAAGAAGCGCTTGAGTACGGCTTCATCGACTCTGTCATCGAGCGCTCAACTGCGCAGCAGGGCTAACGATGGCGGCGAACCCGCCAGCCGAACAAGTGCCGACGACAACACCTGAAGGCGAAGGACACGGCGTCCGTATTGTTGCAGCTGGAGTTCCACTCGGTCGGCGCTTTAGTGATCTGGTCGCGAACCGAGAACTTCTTGGTGCGCTCATTCGCTCTGAGATCAAGGTCAAGTACAAGAACTCCGCCCTTGGTGTGGCATGGACGATGGTTGCACCAGCCATTCAACTGGCAATCTACGGCGTTGTCTTTGGCATTGTCTTCAAGAACGGCATACCTGATTACTTGATCTACATCGCCTCGGGGCTGCTCGTGTGGTCATTTTTCTCCACGTCACTGCTCGCTGGAACCGGCGTCATTGTTGGTCGAGCAGGAATTGTGAAGAAGGTTTCCTTTCCTCGGGAGATCTTGGCGATCGCAACGGTTGGATCCCAGTCGATCTACCTCTTTTTGCAGTGGAGTGTCCTTGCGCTGTTCATGGTGGTGCTCGGCCATGTACCTGACTGGACTGCAATGCCACTCATTATTGCGGGTTTTGCCACCGTGTTGTTGTGGGCAACAGCACTGTCAATCCTTTTTTCTGCCATCAACGTGTACTTCCGTGACACCCAGCACCTAATGGAAATCTTCGTCCAAATTTGGTTCTGGATGACTCCAATTGTGTATTCGTTTCACGCCCAAGTGCACGAACGAGTTGTTGGGACGGCCAACGAATGGTTGAGCTGGATCTATCTCTGCAACCCCATTACTCCGGTGGTTTTGGCCTTCCAGCGAGCGATTTATGGTGACGTCACCGTGACCAACACCACGTCACATTTGCCCTATCAAGTACTTCCGAGCTGGCCGCTTGCGAACTTTTATGAACTCTTGGGGGCCGTGTTTGTCATTGGCCTGTTGCTCTTGGGTTTTGCCATTCGAGTCTTCAGCCGCCTTGAAGGCAACTTTGCGGAGGAGCTCTAGTGGAGACAGGTTCCGTCGTCGTCGAAGACGTCTCGAAGCGCTTCCGCCTCTACCGAGATAAACATCGATCAATCAAAGAACGAGTGCTTCACCCAGGCAGACTCGATTTTCATGAGCTGTGGGCACTTAGTGGTGTCAACTTCACCGTGCATCCCGGCTCCACCGTCGGCATCTTGGGCCACAATGGCTCAGGCAAGTCGACACTGCTCAAGACCATCTGTGGCGTCTTGCAGCCGACTTCTGGCGAGGTGCGCGTTCGTGGCAAGTTGGCCGGTCTGTTGGAGCTCGGAGCCGGTTTTGAGCCAGAACTCTCCGGGCGAGACAACATCTATTTGAACGGCACCATGCTTGGACTGAAGCGGCACGAGATTGATGCCGTATTCGACGAGATTGTGGCGTTTTCTGAACTTGAACAATTCATCGATACGCAGGTCAAGTTCTATTCCTCCGGCATGTATATCCGTCTTGGTTTCGCCGTGGCGGTCAACGTCGACCCAGAAATCTTGGTCATTGATGAGGTGTTGGCGGTAGGCGACGAGCGCTTCCAGCGAAAGTGCATGGACCGGATCAAGAAATTCCAAGCTGATGGACGAACCATCATTTTCGTGAGTCAAAGTCCCGAACAAGTCCGAGCGATTTGTGACGAAGTGGTGGTGCTCCACCACGGCGAGATGATCTTCCACGGTGAACCAAGCGAGGGAATTCGACTGTTCCGAGAACGACTGAATGAGACCGATGGTGGACCAGTTGGTGCAGCGGTTGACGGCAGTGCGTCAACAGAGGTGCTTGCGACCCAGTCACTTCGTATTGCTCAAGTTCGTGCCGGTGCACCTGGAAGCGGCGGGGCAGTTGCGACCCATGGTGGAGCAGAAGTGGTGATCTCGGTTGAAACTGATAGTGCAGTCGAAGACCTCATTGCGAGCATTGAGCTGGTTTCACCAATGGGCGTGACGCTTGCCCGCTTTTCGAGTCACGACCTCGGCCAAGGGTTCTCCATTGCGACAGGTGCCACGTCGATCGTGTTCACCATTGATGCCGTGCCGTTCTTGGACGGCCGTCATCAAATCAACGTCGGGTTGTCAACACCTGGTGAAGGTGGGCCATTTGTATGGCTCGAGCAGGCTGCCGTGCTTGAGATGACCTATTCCGGCAAAGCCGAGGGTCTTGTTGACTTGGCGGCAACCGTGCGCCTCAACTAGTTGAGAGCTTCGTTGCGATCACCATGTCACGCAGTGACGGGTAGGACTTGAGTTTTGATAAGGGTCCGAGTTTTCCGCAATTGATCCCGAGCGTTGCCGCTTTCAACATCCGAAGGTCGCCTCGGGAATTTCCGTAGGCAACGATGGTGATGTCTTGGTAGGGAACGCCTCGAAAGGCCGTTTCAATCCAGGTCGACAACCGAACAAGTTTCTCTTCGCCGCGGCAGTTCTTGCCGTCATAGGCGCCGGTAAGTAGCCCAGACGGGGCAACCTGCAACTTGGTCGCCAACGCCTGATCGGCACCAACAAGATTGCCAATGGGGGAGATGTAGTCCTCGACACTGGCCGAGACAAGGACGACCTTGTGGCCGTGAGATGCATGCCATGAAAGGAGTTGCTTCATCTCAGGTCGAGTGCGAGTGCGGTAGTGCTGTCCTGCAAACTCAAGGCTTTTTGAGCGAATGAGGTCCGCTGTCTTGCCGCGAAGCACGGCGGAAAAGACGGCCTGTTTGGTGACGTCGGCACGGGTGCCTCCGGTGACTCCGGCCAAGGCAATCTTGGGTGCTAAGCGAAGCGATGCCTTGAGCGTTCTCCACCTCCCGCCAACTGCTGCGAGCCACGGGTAGGTGGACCCTCCATTCATCAGGGTCCCGTCAACGTCAACGGCAACCACGACGTGACTCGAGGCCAAGACTTCTTCGAGTGTGGCATCGAGTTTGGTCGGGAGCGCTCGTGAGTGATGGGCCATGGGTCAACTGTAGAGAAGGTGGAAGACCAGTTGAAACCTGAACTCCTACAATCCTGACCGAGCAAGTCGACAATTGCATGAAGTCGGGCTACACTTACAACAGCGAAGGCGCTAGGGGCATCAGTCCCTAGCCAGACAGAAGGAGCCCCGCTATGACAGTTCGACTCGGCGACATTGCCCCAGACTTCACCGCTGACACCACGGATGGAACCATCTCGTTCCACGAATGGCTCGGCGACGGATGGGGAATCTTGTTCTCCCACCCGAAAGACTTCACCCCAGTGTGCACGACCGAACTCGGTGCATTCTCCGCACGCAAGGCTGACTTTGACAAGCGCAACACCAAGTTGATCGCCGTCTCGGTCGATGACGTTGCTTCACACAACGCCTGGGCCGGCGACATTGCCGAGACCCAAGGCACCGCCCTCGCCTTCCCAATCATTGGTGACGAGACCCGCAAGGTCGCTGACCTCTACGACATGATTCACCCGAACGCCAACGACACCTTGACGGTTCGTTCAGTGTTCATCGTTGGTCCAGACAAGAAGGTCAAGCTCATCTTGACGTACCCCGCTTCAACTGGCCGCAACGTTGAAGAGATCATTCGTGTCCTTGACTCGCTGCAGTTGACGGCCGACTACAAGGTCGCCACCCCAGCCAACTGGAAAGATGGCGACGATGTCATCATCACCCCAGCCGTATCTGACGAAGAGGCCAAGGAGCGTTTCCCGAAGGGCTTCACTGCACTCAAGCCATACCTTCGTGTGACTCCTCAGCCAAACAAGTAGTCAACCTCGAAGTTGTTGTGGCCACGGGGCCGACCATCTGGTCGGTCCCGTGGTTCGCGTCTAGGTGGCCTTCCAGGTCATGCCGATTGAGAATCCTCCATGGGGGAGATTTTCGGCGAAAGGTGTCGCTCCATGGGCTTCGGCAATCTTTTGAACAATGGAGAGACCAAGTCCTGAACCGGAAATGGACTTCGACGATTCTGCTCGATAGAAGCGCTGGAACACGTGAGGGAGGTCTGCGGCACGAACACCTGGGCCGTTGTCACTGACCCGTAAAACCCCGGGCTCGAGATGGATGGTGATCTGAGGATCCTCACCGGCGAATTTGATGGCATTTTCCACCAAGTTCGACAGCAAACGCTCAAGCGATCGGCGTTGCCCTTCAAACGGGGTTGGCGAGGTGCTGACGACCACCGTCTTTGCGAAGCGACGCTCGGTTCGCTCTGCCACGGTGGCGACAATTTCTTCCAGGTCTAGGGTCTCAAACGGTTCATCAGCGCTCGTTGCGGTTGCGACGTCTAAGACTTCTTCAACGAGTGCGGAAAGCTCTTCGAACTCGCTGCGGAGATTGTCCAATAATTCGGCCAATTGATCAGCATTCAATTCACTGCCATGGCGTTCGAGCAGTTCAATGTTGGTGCGAAGTGACGTGAGCGGCGTGCGAAGTTCATGTCCTGCGTCACGAATGAGTTGATGTTGCTCTGCTTGTGCTTGTTGGAGGGTCGTCAACATTTGGCTGAAACTTCGAGACAGGCGACCGACCTCGTCGCGACGATCAGTCGTGAGTGACTCGGACAATGTTCCTGTTTCAGAGAACGCATCGGTGGCAATGGTGAGTGCTTCCAATGGCTTGGTGAGGCGAACGGCCAAGAACCACCCGGCGATGGCGCCAAGCATGGTGACAAAGAGCGCAAGAAGACCAAACTGGAAACGAAGCGCATCAAGCACTCGATCTCGTTGATCTAACGATTGCGCAACTTGAATGGCGCCACCGCCAGGAACACCAACGGTAATGATTTCGAATTTCACTGACCCGAGCGTGATGGAGCGCAACGAAGCACCAAGGCCACTTGCGGCGATCAAATGATCAAGTGAGGAAATCGGCAACGGAGGCCCCGTGTGAAGGGCGAGTGCCACACCGGAGACGTCAATGAGTTGCACCGCTACTTGGTCGAGGAGGCCTCCTGGACCCGATGGTCCAAGGTTTCCTGCGGGATCTCGACCATCTTCCCCATCAAATGGGCTTGCTTCTAAGGCAAAGTCGCTGCCTTGATGATGCACGAGGTAGGAGGCAGTTTGCGTGATCGACCGAGTGACTTCTGCCATCATGCGATTTGATGTTGAAAAGTAGGCAACCGAGGCGACAGCGGTTGCAGCAACTGCGGACAACAGCGCACACAGGAGTGCAAGACGAATGCGAAGGCTCATTCAACCCTCGCTACGTAGCCAACGCCTCGAGACGTGTGGATGAGTCTTCGCTCGCCGTCGGCTTCAAGTTTCTTGCGCAAGTAGCCGATGTAGACCGCCAGATTCTTTGACGTCGGACCGAAGTCATAACCCCAAATGAGGTCATAGATCGTCGATTGTGAAAGCACGCGACCGCGTTGTGCAATAAGGAGTTCCAACAGGTCAAATTCGGTCTTCGAGAATTCAATGAACCGCTCACCGCGTTTTGCCGTTCTGGCATCGAGGTCGAGCACGAGGTCGTCGAGTTGTAACAGCTGCTCATCGCCAGGGCTCGTCCGCCGAAGAAGGGCTCGAACTCGAGCAAGAAGTTCGTCGAGCGAAAACGGTTTGGTCAGGTAATCATCGGCTCCAGCATCGAGTCCTGACACCCGATCAGAGACCTCGGTGCGCGCCGTCAGGAGAAGAATCGGCACCTTATTGGACTGTTGTCGGAGGTGCTTGGTGGCCGAAAGCCCATCGAGATTGGGCATGGAGATGTCGAAGATGCACAGGTCTGGTGCAGTGGCCTTCAGTGCCTCAAGTGCGGCCGCACCGTCGTTGACCGCAATGACCTCATAGCCTTGTAGCTCGAGGGCCATCGTGACCGAGCGTCGAACGGCTCGGTCATCTTCGGCAAAGACAATGCGCTGTTTTATCGGTGCTTCCACGTAGCCGTTCTACCTCTTGTTGGTATGGAACCGGTAAGACAAACAAGGCATCCTTAACAGCTCAGGAAAAAAGATGGCGCATCGAGTGCTCTACTGTGGCGCTGAGGGAATGAACAGCAACTCCCGGTAGGCCCGAAGTTCTTCAACTGAAGCTCGGATGTCATCAAGTGCGCGGTGATTGCTCGTCTTTTCTGGAACCTGTTTCAGTGCTTCTGGGTGCCACCGGCGAGCAAGTTCCTTGATCGTCGACACGTCAACACTGCGGTAATGAAAGAAGTCCTCGAGTTCGGGGGCATAACGAACGAGAAATCGACGGTCGGTGCCAATGGAATTGCCGCATAACGGAATGGTTCCAGGTTCATCAATATGGGCACGGAGAAACGCCAGCGTTGCTGCGACCGCATCTGAAAGCGTGATGGAGGAGGTGCGAATTTCGTCCAAGAGCCCTGAGCTCGTGTGCATCTCGGTGACGAACGCTCCCATGTTGCCAAGTTCTTCTTCGCTTGCGTGAATGACGAGATCGGGCCCCTCGGCAATGATCTCCAAGTCATCGTTGGTGAGCAATGTGGCCATTTCGACAATGACGTTGAGGTTTGCGTCAAGGCCAGTCATTTCAAGATCCATCCATGCGAGCACGAATGGAACCCTAGTGCCCGTTGCCCAATTGAAGGCAATGGCCTAGCCTAAGGGGGTGACGACGGTGCGTGTGGTTCTCCTTGACCCATCTCTGCCACTCCCAGTTGCAGCGAAACCAGGTGATGCTGGCGTTGACCTGCGAGCTCGACAGAGCGTCACCATTGCTCCGTTTGGCCGAGCACTCGTGCCAACCGGCATTGCACTTGCGATTCCTGAAGGCCATGCCGGATTTGTCCTGCCGCGAAGTGGGCTTGCCCGAGACCATGGCATTACGTGCCTCAATGCGCCAGGACTTATTGACGCTGGATATCGAGGCGAGATTGCCTGCTTGTTGCACAACACCGACGCAACATCGTCGTTCACGGTGGAAAAAGGCGACCGCATTGCGCAACTCGTGATCCAGCGTATTGAAGCGGTCACCTTTGTTCAGGTCGAAGAACTTGACGAAACTGAACGTGGCACCGGCGGCTTTGGCCATTCAGGGAGGAACTAATGCAGCAGCTCAGTCCACTCGATGCTGCCTTTGTGGCCTTTGAGACCGAAGGTGCGCCGCTGCATGTGGCGGCCGTGCTCATTTTGGAAGATCCGGCCAAAAAGAAGCGCTCCTCAGGGGAAGTCTTTGAGATGATTCGCACGCTCGTCGCCGAGCGCGTGCACTTGGTCCCGGTCATGCGACAGCGAATTATTCAAGCCCCACTTGGCGCAGCCCCACCAGTTCGGGTTGACGACCCGGACTTTTCACTTGAGAATCATCTGACTCGAGCGGCACTTCCTGAACCAGGGGGACTAGCCGCACTTGAGTCCTATGTCGGTCGCATCATGTCGAGACCGATGTTTCTCGATCGGCCACTTTGGGAGATGCTGTTCATTGAAGGCCTCGAAGATGGCCGCTACGCCCTGATGGCTCGCTTCCACCACGCGGTTCTCGATGGCATCTCTGGCGCGCACATTTTGGCGGAGTTCTTTGACCTCACTGAAGTTCCGCGAGAAGTCGCAGCCCCAGCAGCATGGAATCCAGCGCCCGTCCCAACCCAACATGATCTGTTATCTGGAGCAGGAGCGGCGTGGGTGCGTCAGCCCTTCACCATTCTCGAAGCCATAGCCCGAACGGCGACGTCAGTGATCAAGGCTATTGAGCACAATCAAAAGTTGGGAAAGGCCACGAAACCCACTTCGATCTTGGCCGCCCCGAAGACGTCGATCAATGGCACGATTTCTGCACAGCGCATCTATGCCGCCGTTGATCTTCCCTTCGCCGACGTCAAAAAAGTGGGGAAGGCTCTCAACCATTCCGTGACAGACGTCGTGCTGGGGGTGACTGCTGGCGCACTGGTCAAACTCTTTGCCCAACGGGGAGAGTCGCTTCCAGGCGACCTCGTCGCCATGGTGCCGGTGTCGACCCGACCAGCAGCAGAAGTTGGAAGTCTCGGCAATCAAATCTCCACCATGATCGTGAATTTGGCCACGACGGAAACCGATGTCGTGAAGCGCCTCGACAAGATTGGCCGAAGCGCTGATGCCGCCAAAGAACAAGATGGCGTAGTCGGCAGTCAAATGGTGGTCGACCTCACCCGTATTTTACCTCCCGTCGTGGCGAATTTGGTCACAAGGGGTGCGCAAAACGCCAAGCTGTTCGATCATGTGCCTCCCGTTGGCAACGTGCTGGTCTCGTCGGTTCCTGGACCTGATTTCCCCCTTTGGTGTGGCGGCCTTCGTATTGAGCGGATTCGCCCAGTTGGTCCGATTGCGGCAACCATTGGCCTCAATATCACGGCACTTCGATATTTGGATTCGGTGTCGCTTGGGTTCTTGGCCTGCCACCGGCTCGTTCCGGACCTGGAGGGCTTTGCCGAGTTCGCCGAAGTCGCCTTTGCAGAGTTAAAAGCTGCTGCCGACGCGTCGACGGCTGTCTGATCGTGCGTTAGAGTATGGGTGTTGTCACGCGGACGTGGCTCAGTGGTAGAGCACAACCTTGCCAAGGTTGGGGTCGCGGGTTCGAATCCCGTCGTCCGCTCCAGTTTGCCGCTGGCTCGCTTGAGCCGTCCGACGAAGCGCTCAACCCTTAGTACGTGGCGAGGTCGTTTCGCAGGTACACCAAGCGCTGAAACAATATTCCACTTGGGGTTGGATACTGGAAGCGCTTTATCAAGGTGAAGTGAGACGCAAACCAACTTCGTGACAGGTCATCCCACGGGAAGTAGCTGCTGAATTCCACCGACTGCACGACGACTTCGGTGTGCTGCACCGTGGCAAGCCACGCTGCAGCGAACGCTTGCGGGATTGGATGCTCGGCTGAACCAGCGTGAGGCTGATTGCCGTCGTCATTGACGAGATACATGCCAAAGGGATCAGTGAGTGGCGGACAGTCTGGTGTCGTTGACAAATAGCGCCCGGCGGCAATGAGATCGTTCGGAAAGTCACTTACCGCGCAAAGGTCGGGAGCAATGGTGTCTTTTAAGTCACTGACGACGCGAAAGCTTGAAGCGTATTCAGCCTTGGTCACCTGCTGAACTTTTGGAACAAAGACTGCGACCGAGGCCACCAAGACTACGAGTGCAAGACCACCAGCGAACACAGAAGTGGGAAGGCTGCCAAGTGATTCACCACGGAGTGATTGGTTGACGAGGTGGACCACCTTGGCGACGAGGAAGCCAAGCAGTGGCGCAAGTGCTGCAGCGGGAACGTAGGCGTAGTGGCTGGTGTAGTTCGGGGCGTGCATCGTGAGCACGCCTATCGCAGTCGACAAGCACACCACCACGAGCAACCACTCGTTTCGGGTTCGATTGCGCCAACGCAGACCAAACACGAGGCCAAGGCCCAAGGCAAACAGGCCGTAGAGCGCGATGACAAGCACGGTGGAGGTCGAGATGACCGACCCGAAGAAGATGTCACCGAGACCTGCAGTGGCAAAGAAACGACTGGCAAACGAGGTAGGCGCTGTGCCGATGAAGCCTTGGCGATGGAGTTGTGCGATGACGACGTCATGGAGAAAGTTCGACCCAAAGAGCACGAGAAATGGGCCCCATAACGTGGCGAGCACCGCGGCCGCTCCGGCGAAGAATGCCAGCGCTTGTCGTTTGTAGTTCACGGCAACCACGGCAGAAAGTCCAAGGAAGGGATACAGCCCCCACACCTTGATGGACATCGCAAGCCCTATCGCGCAACCGCCAAGAAATAAGCCCCGCTTGAGGTTCGCCTGCGCTGCTCCCATCACCAACACAAGACTCAGCAAGATGAACAGCACAAGATACGGCTCGAGTTCAACGAGTGCATCAACGTGGACGGCAAATGGCCATAGTGCTAAAGCCAGCGAGGCAAGAAGCGACGCTGATCGCCCTGCACTTCGAACGAGGTAGCCAACAAGAAAGGCATTTGCCGCCACGACCAAGACGGTCACGATCTGGGCCAAGGCCAGTCCGGCTCCCGTGCCAATGAGGCGGCCAATCCACGCTTCTGGCTGCAAGAGCAGCACGATGCCGGGCGGGTGCACCAAGGTGAAGTCCTTGTAGGGGAGCGCACCGGTCGTGACTCGAAGCGCTGCGCCAAAATAGACACCCTGGTCATAGGCGAGATTGGTTCCTGGTTCGCCAAACAAGGTGTTGGGACTCAGCACTTCGGCAATCCCGAGCATGAGGCTTACTGCAGCGCCAACGAGACTCGCATGGACGGCAGAGACCCCTGCCCACATCTTGAGCAACGTTGATTGCGAAGAGGCGAGCTGAGGCTGATCCACTGGCCAAACCTAGCGAAGAGATTCGCAGCGTCGCAGAATGCCCTCTGCGGCGTGGGAGAATTGAGGGATGCAAGACGTCCAATCACAGAAGTTATTGGCTGCCGGCCGAGGTCTTGAAGCGGTGACCATGGCGTGGAATGTGGCGGGCGTTGTGGTGCTGTCGTTAACCGCACTCAAGGCACATTCTGTTGCCCTTGGTGGTTTTGGACTTGATTCAGCGGTCGAGATTGCGGCAAGTGCGCTTGTGCTGTACGAACTTCGTGGCAGTACTCCCCGGCAAGAAAAGCGAACACTCAAGTTCATTGGCTGGGCCTTCATCATCTTGGCGGTGTATTTGGCGGTCCAAAGCACGGTGCTGCTCGTGGCCGACGTGCACCCTGAGCACAGTCCGCTCGGCATCTTGTGGACAAGTCTCACCGCGGTGGTGATGTTCTGTCTCGCAACGGCAAAGTTCCGCGTGGGCGATCAACTGCAAAGTCAAGTGCTTATGACCGAGAGTCGAGTGACCTTTGTAGATGGGTTGCTCGCCACGTTTGTGGTTGCTGGACTGGTGGCAAATGCACTACTTGGCTGGTGGTGGGCTGACCCAGCTTCTGCGTACCTCATCGTTGCCTATTCGGTGCGTGAAAGCATTGAAGCGTTGCGCTTGGCGAGGGCTCACGATGAAGAGCCCCTTGGTAGTTGTGGTCAAGCGTGTTCGGCCTGTACGAACATTTGCGCTGATGGCGAAAGTGCGACGCAGCCCACTCCATAAGCAAGGCATCGTCGCTTCTTAGCGTCCAATGAGGACGAAACTCATCACGGCGCGAGCGCTCGACCATCCGGCATAGACCAGCTGGTTGTCCCAGACAACGGGGAGCACCAGTAACACCGACACCGGCAGCATTCGGTGGAGTACTTGGTGAAAGGTCGGTTTTGGCAGTGCTCGTTCGGCAACAATGCCTACTTGCAGCACCAGACCGAAGCACACGAACGAAAGCACTCGGGTTTGGTCAAGAGCAATCAGCGGAATGAGCACGGTGGCGACGCAAGCCAAGATGAGCGCCTCGCGTCCACCTTGCAGAGTGCGCACTTCTCGACAGCCAAGTAAAACCCAGCCGACACCAAGGCCACCAATTGCAATAAGTGGGGCAAAGTGCATGGTGCTGGTGAAAAACCGGGAGAAGCCATAGAGCTCATAGACAGATAGACGCGAGGTCGCAACGCCCCAGTGCTGAAGCAAGAGCTGAATGAGAATGACGCCACCAAGTAGTCCGCCAAGACTTGGGAGCAAAAACGAAAAGCTTCGCTGTTTGTTCACCACAACGTGGTGAACCATCGTTACGGCAAAGGTCAACATCGCAACTGGTGCATTGTTCAGTGCAACAAACAACCAAGCAAGCGCTCGCACGCCACGATGTTCCGCCAAGATCGCAACACTGAGCGAAGCGACGGTGACCGCGTCGTAGCCACCTACCCAGCCAAACAGCACTGCGGGAATCGCACTCCCAATGAGGAGCAAGGTCACAAGACTTCGAAGTTCTCGAGAGGCACGAACACGTGGCAACGCAAATGGACTGATGACGGCCAGTACTGCGATGACGAGATGGAACGCGAGAAACGTTCGCACGCTGGTCAGATGGAGAAATCCCGCTGCTAGTGCCGACACCGGAGACGCCAAGCGATAATCATCTGGAGGCTGGAGAAGCGGCGAGGCATGGGGGTCTGCCCAATTTGCCGAGAGCGCACGCATGAGGTCAATCGAGGGATAGCGATCAACGCCGTATTTGACCAACGTGACCACGATGACGAGTGCAAGGTGCGCAGGCGTCGGCAGCGCAAGCAGGCGAGCAATGGCCCGAGCAGGCATCGGTGGTTTTGGTGCTTCAGTTGGAAGGCTCACGACGCCGAGAGCACTTCTGTTCCATCGGTGCGCAGCAACTGCGCACTCGGGAGGATCCAATTTGCCTTGAGGGCGAAATTCGGACCTTTCACCGTTGGGGTAATGGCAAAGGGGTCTACGAGGTCGAGTGGGCCATCGGCGTCTTGTTGAAGTTCCATGGCCTGGTGGAGGAGGTCCCACTCTTGTCCGCCATAGAGGGAAAGGTCATCAGAGACAAAGAGGTAACCACCCGTTCCCATGATCGTGCGAAGAAGCACCAGGCGCTCCTCGAGACTGAGGCGAGTGTTGGTTGGTCGAAGCAGCGCGCAGTCTGGATCATTGAGAAACCAGCGACGGTGCAGTGGGGCCCGCAGAACACTCTGCTCAACCGCATTTTGCGCAGCGACGCTGCACTCTGGGAATCCTTCAAAAAATTGTTCGGGCTGCCAGAAGGGCGCCACGTCTTCGGACACTCGCATGGCATCAACGAGACCCACCGCAGCAAGAAGCGGGCTGCCACAACCAAGTAGGTACGCGTCGTCGCCAATGCCCTTGCGAATCGCTTCGAGACCAAGGCGCAGTGCTGTCGCTCTCGTCACGTCACCATCGCCAACACGTACTCCCGGAATTGCCGCAGCAAAGAGGAAGTCAATTTTGAAATATTCAAAGCCCTTTTCCGCCAAGCCTCGATACGTCGCTTCCAAGTGATCGAGCACCTCTTGGTTGGTGGTGTCGAGTGCGAAGACCTTTCCACCCCAAGTGTCGTGGATGAGGGCCGTGACGGGTCGACCGTCGAGGTGGCGAACAAGCCACTCGGGATGCGACGTGGCAAGTGCGCCACCTTCAATGGCAAGAAATGGCGCCGTCCAAATACCGGCGACACCACCATCTCGAACAATTGAACTCGCGAGATCTTCAATAGGTTCACCGAACGATGCTCTGGTGGAATTCCACTCACCAACGGAGGGCTGCCAGCCATCGTCGATTTGAACGACGGCCAAACCGTGCTCGGCGGCCAGTTGAGCGTTTTCTGACACATCGACAGAATTCAGATTGCCGAAGTAGTGATACCAACTGCACCATCCGGTCGGTGCACCTCGGTCGACGCGGGCATCGTTGGCAATGCCCGCTGCAGTTGCATAGTTCGAATAGTTGGGACCTGCTTGGCCGTCGGCATACCAAAGGGTGTCGAGGTCAAGTTCTTCTCCTGGGTCAAGGATAAGGCCATCGAGAAGGTACGTGACATGCACGCGACCATCATCAATTTGGAAGGTAATAAACGAGGTCTTCTCCGTCAGCGCACCAAGAACAAATTGGTCGGTGATGCAAAAGCTGTCGCAAAGAATGGTCTTGCCAACCGCCGCGCGGTCAGCGGTCATCTCGTTGGCAAACCAGCGAGGAACCGACGATCGTTCGGGTCGAAAATCAGCCGGCCGAGCGCGCCGAACGGTTGACCAGGATTGCCAGCCATGTTCGAGCACCATGGTCGCCTCTCCAAGGAACGTGGCAACTGCGCGATCAATTTTGATTGGATAGTCAGCAAGGTTCCGAAGTACAAGGCGAAAGGTGCGACCTGGTTCTTCCAAATAGTCATGAACGATGCGACCAATTGCAATTGCCGCAATTTCTTCGCGGAGTGCTTCTTCGACGGGACCTGCTCCTTGGTCTTCGGTCAAGAACACTTCGGTGGTTTCAAAATTCAGCATGACTCCATCGTGCCACTGTCGGCGGGGGATTGTTGGATGGATCGCCGAGGTGCGCCACCTCGCCAATTGTCTGGAAGAGTGTGCACATGCACGTGTTGTTCATCACGTTGGACCAGTTTCGAGCCGATGCGTTGAGCTGCGCCGGCCACGACATAGTGAAGACGCCGAATCTTGACCGACTCGCCGCCCGTGGCGTGCGATTTGCCAGTCACTACGCGCAGGCTGCACCGTGTGCTCCAGGCCGAGCGTCGCTGTACACAGGCATGTACCAAATGCATCACCGAGTGGTGGCAAATGGCTCGCCACTCGAAGACCGATTCGACAATATTGCTCGAGCAGCACGCCGAGCGGGTTACCAACCAGCACTGTTTGGCTACACCGATCAGGGTGTCGACCCAAGCGTGGTTGACCGAGACGATGACCCTCGCCTTGACACTTACGAAGGCGTGCTTCCTGGCTTTGATCTCGTGGTTGAACTCGATGGGCGACAAGCCGAGTGGGTCGACTCGTTGCGAGCTCGTGGCTATGACGTTGAAAGTGGCATGGCTGGACTCGCGACGGAGTCTCAGCGACCAGCGTCGTTGTCGGTCAGTGCCTATCTCGTCGATCAGCTTTTGACGTGGCTTGATCGACAGCAAGGCGACGTGTTTGTTCACGCCAGCTTCATTCGTCCTCACCCCCCATATGCCGCAGCTGGGGAGTATTCGACCATGTATGACCCAAGCGACATGCATGTGCCCATTGCTGCGGCGGCAACGCGCCATGGACTCCACGACATTGCGCTCACGCTTCCCGGTATTGCTGCACCGAGCGAAGCGGCAGACATGGCCGCCCTCATGGCGCAGTACTTCGGCATGATTTCTGAAGTTGATGCACAAGTAGGGCGAATCCTTGATGCATTAGAAGCTCGTGGGGACCTCGACCACACCATCGTCGTCGTGACTTCAGACCACGGCGAACAACTCGGCGACCATGGTCTGCTCGAGAAGTTGGGCTTTTTCGAGCAGAGCTACCGGATCCCACTGCTCATTTGCGATCCTCGTAAAAAAGGTGCCCATGGAACGGTTGTTGATGCCTTTACCGAGGCAGTTGACGTCATGCCAACGATGCTCGACTTGCTTGATCTTGCTCCTTCGGTCCAATGCGACGGCGCATCACTGGTCGAATTCTTAAACGGCAATACGCCAACGAAGTGGAGAACCGCTGCACACTATGAGTGGGACTGGCGCTACTTGCTTGTTGGTCCTCATCGCATTGAAGGTCCAACTAGTCCGGTGCTTCGGCAATGCAATCTCGCGGTACTTCGCACGACAACCCATGCACTCGTCGCCTTTGGCGATGGCGAAACGCTTTGTTTTGATCTCGACGCTGATCCAACCTGGAGAACAGCAACCACCGATCAAGCGATTGAGACGAGTCTTCTTCGAGAGCTCTTTGCCTGGAGAAGTCAGTTCTTAGGTGGCAACTACACCGAGATGCTGCTTGCACCGGATCGACCAGGTCGTTGGCCGGCACTGCCGATGCCTACTCGAGCCGAATAAAAAATCCTGCGCCCAAGTGATCGAGAAAGGCTTCAAAGCCACCATCACCGATGGGTGTCGTGATCTGTGACCAACTTGTTCGCTCAAGCAGCACAAAACCATGAATTGAGGCCCAGATGAATTGGGCAAGATCACGTGCGCTGCCTCCCACAATGACTCCGGTTGCTTGGCATCGTGCGATGCAGTCGACCAAGATCTGAAAGGCTCCCAACATGGCGGTGTGGCTTTGTTGACTTGGGCTGAAGCCAGCAACGGGCTGCAAGAACAATAACGAGAACTCGGCCGCGTGATCATGGGCAAAGCGGCGATAGGCCTGCCCAATGCTGCGAAGGGCAACGAGGGGATCGTCGTCATTGACACGAGCGGCGAGCGCTGAGGCAAAGTCTTTTGCGCCACGTTGGTACAAGCTGTCAAGGACTGCTGCTTTATCGCCGAAGTGGTTATAGATGCCCATTGGCGCAACGTGCGCTCGCTCAGCGATGGCGCGAATCGAAAGCGAACTCGGTCCCGATTCTTCCAAGAGTTGTGCCGCAGCATCAAGAATTGACCGCGCAATATCGGTGCTTGGCGTTCGGTGTCGTTGCGAGGTCACGCCGTAACCCTACAATAGAACACCGTGCTATAGTGAGCATACTTTCGAAAGGCATGGTTGCGACATGGCAACAGAACAACTGTTGAATGATGAACGAACGACCGCACAGCGCTGGCGAATTCTTGGCGTGCTGTGTTTGTCGGTGTTCTTGGTGGTGGTTGACAACACGATTGTCAATGTTGCCTTGCCATCGTTTGCTCGTGATCTGCACAGCTCTAATGCTGGACTGCAGTGGATTGTCGACGGCTACAGCCTCCCCTTTGCTGGGCTATTGCTCGTTGGGGGTGGACTTGCCGATCGCCTTGGTCGCAAGCCCGTCATGCAGTTCGGACTCGTGTTCTTTATCGCCACCTCGGTATGGGCGGCACTTGCAACGTCAACGGGAGAATTGATTGCCGCTCGTGCGGCGATGGGTGTCGCTGCAGCCTTCATCTTCCCCGCAACGCTCGCCATTTTGACCAGTGTCTTCACTGATCCGAGCGAGCGAGCAAAAGCCATTGGTGTGTGGGGTGCTACTTCTGGAGCCTCCGTTGCTTTTGGACCCATTGTTGGCGGGCTCTTACTGCAGCACTTTTGGTTTGGGTCAGTCTTTCTTGTCAACTTGCCCATTGGCCTTGTCACGCTTGTCCTTGGCTATCGGTTGCTCCCAAATTCCTCCGTCCCATCAACGAGGCGCCTTGATCTTCCCGGTGTGGTGATCTCGGCACTTGGCCTCACTGGACTTGTCTTTTCCATCATTGAAGGTCCGACCTGGGGCTGGGGCTCGGTCCGCACGATTGGCGGGATTGTGGCGTCGTGTGTAGTCCTTGTTGCCTTCGTGCTCATTGAACTGCGAACCACTGCACCGTTGCTTGATGTCCGGGTCTTTCGCATTCGTCGATTTAGTGCCGGCGCGCTGTCGGTTGCGGTTGGCTTTTTCTGCCTCTTCGGCTTCATCTTCTTAATTACCGAGTATTTCCAGCTCATTCGGGGTGACTCGTCACTCGTTGCTGGTGTGCACACCTTGCCCTTTGCTGTCGCCACCGCAATCGTTACCCCACTCGGTGCGGTTCTTGCGCTCAAAATTGGAGCCCGAATTGTGGTGTGTAGTGGGCTGTTGCTGTTTGCCGCTGGCCTCACCACGATGGCCATGACGACTGCTACCGCATCGTATTGGTGGACCATTGTGTCTTCCATGGTGCTGATGGCGGCTGGGCTTGGACTCGTCACGGCGCCGTCGACCGAAGGAGTGATGGCATCGCTTGCCGAAGATCAAGTGGGAGCTGGTGCCGCGGTGTCCAACACGACGCGAGAACTCGGCGGGACACTTGGGGTTGCCGTACTCGGCTCAGTGTTTGCCTCAGCCTTTGCCGCCCAAGCCATTGACGCGTTGACCAATGCGGGCGTGAATCCTGACAAGGCAACGACTGCAGCAGACTCCGTAGCTTCGGCCATAGCGCTTGCTCATCGGGTCTCACCAACTGCGAGCCACGATGTGACCTCCGCGTTCATGGATGCCCTTCACGCAGCCTGTTTTACCGCAGCTGGCGTTGCCGTTGTCGGTGCAGTCGTCATCTTCTTCCTTCTCGGACAGCGCCGCACAAATTCCTGAGAGTCTCTCCATGTGAAGTGGCGAACTGTGCGACAATAAAGCAACCACTACCCAAGGGAGATCCCCATGCACCGGTCCATCGCGAAAGTCGCAACTGCCGCAGCAGCTGCCATGTTGCCACTGACACTCATTTCGAGTGCTCCTGCTGGCGCAGCAAACAAGTCCGCCACATGGGCGAAGATCGTGAAGCAAACCTCGATCGCAAACAAGCTCCCTGCCGCCATCAAGAATGCTGGCGTTTTGCGTGTGGCTTCTGATGCCTCCTATGCGCCCATGGAGTACTTGGCCTCGGATAACACGACCGTGATTGGCATGGACGCCGACCTCATGAAGGCCATCGGCCAGGTCCTTGGCCTTCAAGTGCAAATCACCAACGAAGGCTTCGATGGCATTATCGCCAAGTTGCAGTCGAACACCTACGACGTTGGCGCCTCATCGTTCACGGACACAAAGGCTCGTGAGAAGGTCGTGAACTTTGTCGACTACTTCATGGCAGGCGAAAGTTTCTACATGAAAAAGGGCCACAAGGCGATGACGGGCAGCGGCCTTACCCAGATGTGTGGCGCCAAGATTGCGGTTGAGTCCGGCACCATTGAAGAAGACGATGCCAATGCCGCCAAGGCTGCGTGCACGAAGGCCAAGAAGGCAACCGTGACGGTGCTGTCATTTGGTGACCAGACCTCGGCCAACTTGGCCGTGTCATCGGGTAACGCTGACTATGGCTTCTTGGACCAGCCAATTGCTGGCTATGTCGTGTCCACCTCGAACGGTGTGTTTGTCAACACTGGTAAGGCATTCGCCGCTGCACCTTATGGATTTGCCATTGGCAAGACCTACACCGGCCTCGACAAGGCCATCTTGGCCGCTGCGCAGTACATCTACTCGCACGGCCAGTACAAGGCGATCCTCAAGTTCTGGGGCCAATCGAGCGGTTCCAAGGCCATCACCTTGAACAAGGCGCAGTTCTAGCTTCAGCTGCTGCGAGGTGCACGATCAATGACGACACCAAGTAGCCCGCAAACTTCGAAAGACGCCGCCGACTCAATTGAGTCGGCGGCGTCTCGCGCTGTTCATGTAGAAGCAGTTCCTCTTCGTCACTACGGCCGGTGGATATCAGCCGCGGTGCTGATGGTGCTGTTTGTCATGTTTCTCCACACCCTCGTTTCCCACATTGATCGAAATGGCGTGCACAACGATCAACGGTTCCAGTGGTCGACGGTTGGAAAGTACCTCTTTGACCCATCAGTGATCCATGGTGCACTCGTCACCCTTGAGCTCACCGGCGCCGCAATGGCCATTGGTGTGCTGTTTGGCATTGTGCTCGCCACCATGCGGTTGTCGACCAACCGACAACTTCGCTATGTGAGTTGGCTCTATCTGTGGTTCTTTCGCGGTACGCCGGTGTATGTGCAACTAATTTTCTGGTCAAACCTGGCGTGGCTCTACCCAACACTTTCGCTTGGCGTTCCCTTCGGCCCTTCGTTTTGGCAGATCTCGACGAATGAGTACGTCACCAATCTCTTCCTCGTAGCGCTCGTTGGGCTGGCGCTCAATGAAGCGGCCTACATGGCAGAAATTGTCCGTGCCGGCATCATTGCCGTTGATGCGGGTCAACTTGAGGCGGCACAAGCACTTGGTATGCGTCGCGTGCAATCGCTCCGCCGCATTGTGCTTCCGCAAGCCATGCGGGTGATCGTGCCGCCAACCGGCAATGAGACGATTTCCATGTTGAAGACCACGTCGCTCGTTGGTGCAGCACTTGGCGGCGGCGGCGAGCTCTATCGCTCAATCCAAAATATTTACAACGTGAACTATCTCGTCCCACCACTACTCATCACTGGATGTTGTTGGTATTTGGCAATGACCTCCGTACTCTCGGTTGGTCAGTTCTATGTCGAGCGCTACTACGGGCGTGGAGTTGGCACGAGCGCCCCACCAACGCTGCTGCAAACACTGCGAAAGAGTTTTGGTCGAAGCCCGCACGTCGAGGCTGCACCAGTGGGGCGACCATGACGGCGGAGTTGATGGTGCATGCCGACGGAGTGGAGAAGCGGTTTGGTCATCTCCATGTCCTCAAGGGCATCGACATGAGCGTTGCCCGTGGTGAAGTGGCGTGTCTTTTGGGTCCCTCAGGTTCAGGAAAGTCGACGTTTCTTCGCTGTATTAACCACTTGGAAAAAGTCTCGGCTGGTCGACTGACTGTTGACGGCGAGCTCGTTGGTTATGAAGAACGCAAAGGCAAACTCTACGAGTTGAGTGATCGGAAGATCTGTGCCAAACGCGCAGAAATCGGCATGGTGTTCCAGCGGTTCAACTTGTTCCCCCATATGACGGCACTAGAAAACGTCATGATTGGTCCACGTACCGTGTTGCGCCGTGACCGAGCAGTGACCGAAACACAAGCTTTGGCCCTCCTTGATCGTGTGGGTCTGGCCGAAAAGGCATCCTCATATCCTTCACAACTCTCCGGTGGTCAGCAGCAGCGGGTAGCCATTGCTCGGGCGCTGTGCATGGAGCCGAAGCTCTTGCTGTTTGATGAGCCAACCTCGGCACTTGACCCAGAACTCGTTGGTGAAGTCTTGGCCGTCATGCAGTCCCTCGCAGAAGATGGCATGACGATGGTGGTTGTTACGCATGAGATTGGCTTTGCTCGTGAAGTGGCCGATACGGCCTATTTCATGGACGGCGGCGTAGTGCTCGAGTCGGGCGACCCAAAGGTGGTCCTCAATCAGCCAACGCATCCACGCTTGCGAGACTTTCTCTCCAAAGTGCTGTGATGAATCCGACCAAGCGACACGTGCAGTCATGACCTGGCCAATCGATGATGCTTCGGTCGGCACTGGTCTTCCCCTCGAATCCGTGAAGGTTCTCGACCTGTCAAGGGTGCTGGCTGGCCCTTTCGCCACACAAGTCCTTGGCGACCTTGGCGCTGATGTCATCAAGGTTGAACAACCTGGCGTTGGCGACCCTGTCCGCCAGCTCGGACCCCCGTATTTCGGCGGAACGGCAACCTATTACTTGACGACCAATCGAAACCGTCGAAGCGTCGTGGCTGATTTCGCTGACGAAGCGGATCGAGCCTTCATTATGGAGTTGGCGCAAAGTGCCGACATCATCGTTGAGAATTTTCTTCCCCATCAGGCAAAGAGTTTTGGGATTGATGACCTAAAGGCGCAGTTGCCAGACTGCATTTGGGTATCGATTACCCCGGCTGCAACCGGCGGCCCGCTTGCGTCATTGCCGGCGTTTGACCTGTTGGCCCAAGCTCGTTCAGGGATGATGGATGTGACCGGTGAGCGTGGTGGACAGCCTCTTCGAGTTGGCACACCAATCTCTGACGTGGTGACTGGTCTCTATGCCGCCATTGGTGCACTTGCTGGACTTCATCGCCGAACTGCGACCGGCCAAGGGGCCACCGTTGAGGCACCGTTGCTTGAGTCAATGGTGACGGGTCTGATCAATCAGGCCCAGGCATATCTCGTCACCGGTAATGCAGCACAGCGCATGGGAAATGATCACCCTTCTATTGCGCCTTATGGACCGGTGTTGTGCGCTGATGGACCGTTGATGTTGGCCGTTGGCACCGAGCGTCAATATCAAAGCCTCATGATGGCGATCGATGATGACGTCCTTGGCCAAGACCCACGTTTTGCCACCTTTGCCACCCGTGCAAATCATCGGGAGGAATTAGCTGAGCGACTGGGCGCTTGTTTTCTTCGCCAGACTCGAGCGGAGTGGCTGCAGATTCTCGGAGAACTGAATGTGCCGGCCGCACCCATCAACACAGTGGGTGAAGCACTTTCCCAAGATCAAATTGTCGCCAGTCAACTGGTCATACCCGCGACCTATGACGGTGAAGCGGTACGTCTTGTTGGCTCGCCACTTCGCCTCGATGGCACGTCGCTTCCACTGCGTCGCAACCCTCCAACGCTTGGTGCTGATGATGCGGCAATCCGCCAACAGCTTGGACGACCATGACACGAGCGGTGGCACAGGTATCGACGTTTCCAGCCGGTGACGAGGCGGCAATCGCTTCGTGCATTACCGACGCACTGTCGCAAGGCGGCTGGGTGAACTTCGCTCCGGGACTCCTTGAAGACTTGGAAGAATTATTGCCGCGAGAAGGACCCTTCTCTGCACTCTTTGGTCGGCCTGTTCGGCCCTTTGCGGAAGTGAGTGTGGTTCCCGAGAAATCAATCGTGTCAATTGGGGTCAACCATGGCGCAGGACGCCTTGGTGCAAGCGGACTGAGCGAACGAGGACTTGCCTTGCCTTCGGGGTGGAAGTTGACCCAAGATCATGCCCGTCGTGGCCTCGTTGTCGAGGCGCCGAGAGACGTTGCGCCCCTTGCGGGATTTGTTGCAACTGCACTCGTTGCCCTCACGGCGAGTGCACCGCAACAAACGTGGACGGCACTTCGTTATGGCGGTTCGAATTAGTGAGGAGTGACAGGTTCGCCATCTAAGGTGTCAAACGTCGCAAACGATGAGACCGGCGCCCGGCGCAACTTCGTTGGCTGGTGCATCGGATAGCCGAGCACCATGAGGCCGGCAATGCAGTGATGATCTTCTAGGTGAAATGCCTGCTTCAACGCTTCTTCTTGATTTACCACCATGGTGGTCAACACGCCACCCAAGCCAAATGCACGGGCAGCAAGCAGCACTGACCACGCGAATGGGTAGATCGATCCTCCGCCAACCAAGGTGTAGCGATCAAGGTCGCGATCGACCGTGGCAAGGAATCGCAAGTCGGCAACTAAGAGCAGCAGTACTGGCGCGGCCTCCAAGTGCTCGGCCATGCCGCCGGATCCTTGCTCGGCCATTTCCCGAAATGCCGCTGCATTCGAAATGGCCTCGCGCTCTGCTTCTCGGTTGGTGACAGGTGCCCAGGGCACAAGTCCAGCTGCACCTTGAGCAAGGTATTCATACCAACCTTTTCGGTACGCGTCACCAAGGAGTGCTCGTTGGTCCTCATTGTTGACCACGATGACGCGCCACGCTTGGCGATTGCCTCCACTTGGGGCGAAACGGGCCGTTTCAAGCAACTCGTGCACCACGTCAACGTCGACCGCTCGGTCGTCAAACTCTCGAATCGCAGCAGTGGTACGAAGGGCGGAAAGAAGGTCCATTGGTTCACCCTACGGCCGCAGTTCTCGCACCTATGCCTACAGATGTGGCAGGCTCAGAACCGCGAAGGGGGAACTGTGGAAAAACTGGTCTATGTCTGTTGGATGCCGGAAGCAACAACACCAAGTGAAGTGGGCATGGTGTTTCGCCACCAACTCGCACCGACCCTGCTTGGACTCGGTGTGAAAGGCCTTGAGCTGCACTTGGACGATGAACTCGCAGATACGAGGGCTCCCGTTCCTGCCCCGAAAGACGAAGCTCTTCCGGTTGCGGTGGTGTCGGTTTGGGTCGATGCCTATGACTTTCGTCAGCCAGTTGAACAGGCGATTGCCGACGTGTCATCGTTCATTGCTGGCTACCAAGTGGTCGAATCGCTCTATGGCGACTACGGCCGCAATCCCCATAGTGCACCACGCAACTGGGCAGATGGCGAGCGCTCACCAGGCATTGTGACCATGGCCATGTTTCCAAAGAGGCCCGACATGGACCGTGAAGCGTTCTGGCAGTTCTGGCATGGACACCAAAGCCCAATGTCGGAGGCGATTCAGCCGCGATGCCGCTACGTGCGCAACCTGGTCGTGCGACCTTTTACTGAAGGTGCTCCAGACTTTCAGGGCATTGTGGCCGAGGCTTGGCCCTCAAAGGAACATGTCGAAGACCCGCACTTGTTCTTTGAGTCCCACGGCGACAATGACGTGCTGATGGCCAACATCACCACCATGATTGACCATGGCAACGCGTTCATGGACATGGACCGTCTCCGCAGCGTCACCATGAGCGAATATCTGATGAAAAGCGTGGGGGAGTAAGCATGCTCAGTCGACAAGCCCTGATTGCCGCACATGATCACTACGTCGACGTTGCTGGTCGCTGTTCAGCCAGCCAACAGTGGCGAGAGTGGGCGGATCTGTTTACGAGTGATGCCACCTATCACGAGCACGTTTTTGGGAACTTCACCGGCCCCGACGAGATCTATGCGTGGATCCAGCCGCTCATGACCAGTTTTCCTAATATTGAAATGCGGAGTTTTCCGCACGAGTGGTGCGTCTTTGACGAAGCTCGCGGGTGGTCTATTTGCTGGATTCAAAACCGCTTTGATGACCCAGGTGATGGCAAGGTCTACCAAGCGCCAAACTGCACGATTTTGCATTTTGATGATGATGGCAAGGTGACCCATGAAGAAGACGTCTACAACCCCATGACGTTTGCCCCCGTCGTGACCGCCTTCATGGAGGCCTACGCCGCACATCATCCCGCAGCATCGGAGAACAGCCAATGAGTGGCATTTTTGTGACCGAGGAGGGAGTTGAGGTCCCAGCGTTCACCGTGAATGGTCGACTCGTCATTGACGCCGAAGCCTTTGCTGCAGCAACGAGTTGGCAGCTCAAAGACATTGGCATGTGCAATGGGCCAGTGTGCATTCCTCTTCGTGGCATTGAGGTGGCAACATCGGACGGACTCGACGCCGAGCGTCTTGCCGAGGTGCTGCGCCGCCGAGTGGTGATTGACCTCGATGGTGGATCAGGTGCGCTCGGGGCTGACCCACAAGTGCGCAGCGCCGGTCTCAATGAACGCCTTGCACCAG
>CANFJV010000010.1 GCA_947447225.1 Acidimicrobiaceae bacterium | reverse complement strand
CGGGTCTCGCGCCAAATTCCATTTGCGATCAACACCACACCGATCACCACTGCGGCGATCCACCGCCCCTTGTCCGAGACGACCTGCGTGAGGCGAGCAACACTCAACAGCGCGAAGGTTGCGATGGCGACGTCGATAACCGCGCGCTTTTTCAACTGCACCCCAACGACGACCAGAACGATTGCCGCCGAAATGGCGATGGCAGCACTCAGCCAACCATCTCTCAACGCTGCGTAGTTCGCCGGGATCATGGTGAACACGAGGGCAGGTCCCCACTCGTTCCACGAGGCATGGGTCTTCTCGTCCGTTCCGTGCAACAAGGCAAGCAGGGCAAAACCAACGGCGGCAACCCACAGCGCTGGAGCGTAAATCTGGTCAGACGTCAGTGCCCACGAGAGCCCCGCAACTGCTGAAGTGACGAGCAGGACGGGAGTTGGAAGTTGTGCACCACGACGCTGTGCAGTTGCGAGAACGAGGGCGAACGAGGCCACCAGCAGCACGAGACGAAACGTTTCACCGGTGGCTTGAACGATCGAGGTCAACTGCGCCACGTAGGTGAACGCACCACCAATGAGCAGTCCCGTCCTTGACGAGGCGGGAAGAGCATTGCCCTTTGTTCTCTCGGCCGTAAGACCGAGGATCAGCGACACGCCCGCGAGTGCAACGAGGACGATCTGCCACAGTGCCCGAGGTGACCCGTGAAGTGCGAAGATCCCACTCAGTGACGGCAGCACCACTGCGGCACCAACGAGGCCCTGCCAACTGTTGCGCCGACGCAGTGCCGAAGTGAGACCGAGCAGACTCACAACCGCCAAGATCGCCATGGTTACGCCACCAGGGCGATACCCCGAACCTCCGGCGGAGGCATCGTTGTAAAACAGCGACGCACGCAATCCACCACCAAGAAAGAACCCGGGAAGCCACTCGTCGACTCGGGCCTCCTCTCGGAGCAGTCGACTGACACAAAACGTTCCAGTCCCAACGACTGCGAAAACCGTAGCGAAGATGACCGTTGACGCCGCAGGGTCGCTATAGCGCATCGCCACGGCGAGTGTGCCGAACACGAAAATGACAAGGCAAAGTTGTTCTGCTGTTCGGTGGACGGTAGACGACAGGGTGCGAACTCGACTCACGGCGAACACGACCGCGGCCAGGACTGCGGCACTGAGCGCAATAACCAGTGGGGAAACGTCAGCGACGTTGGTGTCATGCCCGAACCACCCGGGTTCTATTGGGGCTGCACGCACCGCGTCATTGAGGCCACCACGGCCTAGCCATCCGTTCAGTTCGAACTGGATCGTTATACCAACTGCGATGAAACTTGGGATGAGCGACACTGCCGACAAGATCCAAAGGGGCCGGGACCACGCTGGTTGACGCAGCGCACTGCCGGCCATGACGAGTCCGATGACGCCGAGCAGGACAGGGAACCACAAGGTGGCCACGTGGCTTCCGGGGAAGACCGTGATGGGTTCCCCATAACCGAGTGCAGCGCTCGTCACCACAACCAGCGAGATCAAACCTCCTGCTACGGCGAAGATCGTGACGGCGACCATGTTCGCTGCTCGCCGCATGAGTGCCACGGCACCAGTGATGAACGGAAGTGCAAGTGAGAAAAGGCCGAGAGCGGCCAAAAGTCCCGTGGACGTGGTCGTGACATCAGGCAGTGGCGTCGTCATCGAGAAGATGATCAGTAGCCCAATCGTGAGGAACGCCAACAGCCGGTCGGGCCATGTGAGATCAGCGAGCCGGGGAGACAACGCAACCCACAGTCCACCCGCCGCCATGAGCGAGACCACGACCATGACGAGCACGCCGCGTCCCATCGAGACTTCTGACGCGAAGTTCGTTCCGTTCACATTGGGGTGAAGGCCAAAAAAGGCCAGGTGGACGAGTCCAAATGCCAGCGTTCCAAGTGCGACGAATCGAGTGAGCTCCAATTTGGATCGTGACAGCACAAAGGTTGCGGCACCGACGATGAAGGGGATCGAGTAGGTCCACAGATCAGCGCGAAGACCGCTACTGATGTTGACGGTTGCGAGAAGCCCGAGTGACAACGCCGCCGACCACGTCAACACGCCGAAGGCATCAGCCAGCATTGTTCGATCGCGTGACAGCTTGACGGTGGCAAAAAGGGCAAGTGCGAGCTCGACGAACAGTGCCAACAGCCGAATTCCATGCGACAAGGAAATGAGCGCTGGATGCTCTTTGGCACTGACGAACGATGCCGCGGCGAGCAGGACGACACCGATCAATGCCACAACCGTGGCCGGGCTCATCTCAAAGGTGAACAGTGGTCGGCGCGGGGTGGTCGGCGCCGTTGGGGTTGCGGGTGAGCTTGGCGCACCTGCCGCCACCAATATTGGCCGAGACGTAGGTGGTGGAGGGAGCAACTTCAGCCGAGCGGCACGCTCAGTTTCGGATTCGTTCGACGCTGTAACGAGAGGTTGAGAAGAGAGTCGCTGGAGTTGGCGCTCGAGATGGGAACGTTCAGTGGAGAGCTCGCCAAGGCGGCGCTCGATTTCTCGCCTCCGGGTGACGGGATCTGGAAGTGCTGCACCACAGGCGACGCAGAACGCCTCTGGTGGCACCTCTACCGCACAGTTCCAACAGTTCATCGGTGACTCCTCTGTCACAAATGACAAGTAATGCTCGATAACAAGAACGCTACTTCTCCGCTGACGTTCTTGCTCGGAGAAGTGGGCAGGACTAAATGCCAATCACCGTCAGGAGTTCTTGGAGCCCATCGAAATCTTTCGGGTTTCTGGTGTAGAGGTCCGCATGTTCATTGAGCGCGGTCGCCGCAACCATGAGATCGGCAACCCTGCTGCGATGCGTTCTGTCGCGGGCGCTGACGGCGGCAACGATTTGACCGAATGCGCGTGCCGCGCCTGATCCAAACTCGATGACCTCGAAGGTCGCCTCAATTTGCTGGAGTCGAAATTGTCTCCTCGCAGCGGACACTCGATCAGCAGCGAGGACAGGACCTGCAGCCAACTCAGCAAGAGAGACGGCCGAGACCGCAACTTCAGCAGGAAGTGCGGCGAAGACCTCGACCACGTCAAGGTCAATGAGCACCGAAGTGTCGAGAATTCCGCGTCGCTCAGACAAGGTCCTGGTCAACTGCCCCATCGAGATCGGCGCGCCACGCTGCGGCATCAAGACGCGGTCCGAGACCAACCATTGCGGCGAGATCCTCACGTCGAACGTAGTGAGGGCGTCGCTTTCTTATTGGCACGATCTCTGCCACTGGCTCGCCGTTCCTCGTCACGATGAAACTGTTGCCCTGGGAAACAGCTTCAATGATCGCTGCGTTCTCGTTTCGAAGCATTCGCTGAGGGATTGTTGCTGCCATAGCACAAATGTAGCACAACTTGCTACAGATTGCTACACCATCGTTCAGGTGACCTTCGTGCCAAAAAATACTCCCCAACCAGTCGCACCAAGGGGTTGGCCGTTGTAGTCACCGAAACACTCAACCGCGAACCCTCGCTCGTCCAGCAGTTCCCGAATCGCCGAGGCGTCGGTCGTGATCTGCCGGTGGTGTTCATCGATCAAAAGTTCGGGTGCCTTTCGGGTCGTACCGTGTATGAAGCGATCGAGGGTCCGTTGGGTGCGGTCTTCACTCGCATCGACGAAGAGCTCGTAGTCCCTTCGATCATGGTGGAGGTGTCGTTCGCCCCTTGGTCCTGCCCGACCGGCCAAGACGAGATCAAACACCAACGCCCCGCCCTCGCTTAGGACACAACGAGCACCGTCCACCACTCGAGCGACACGCCCATCGAAGACCTCGGCACGCATCGCGTAGCTCAAGACTTCGCCAAACGCGACGACGGCAACCGCTGAGGTCGGCCACAAGAAGTCGTCAACGTCACCGTGTGTGATCTCGGCTTCTGGCACGAGAGCTCTGGCTCGTTCCACCATGGGCTGAGCCACGTCACACGCGACCACGTCATAACCCGCATCAACAAACCTGCGAGCACTTACACCCGGCCCACAACCAAGCTCCACAATGAGACCTGACCTGAGTCCTGCCCTTGCGAGGCGCTGCACCACCATCGCTGCTCCCGACTCCGCAACCTCGCCGTAGTCGGCTGCGTGGATGGAGGTAAGGCCCTCTTCATAGAAGGCGCCAGCCATTAGAGCAGCGTTGAGACCTGAGTGTGCGCAAGTCCATGAGCATCAGCCACCGGCTTGGAGGTCACCTTGCCTTCAACAATGTTGACGCCTCCAGCGAGCGCTGCATCGGCTAACGCAGCCTCACGCCAACCGTGATCTGCAAGTGCAAGCGCATAGGGCAAGGTGGCATTCGACAGCGCTTGGGTCGAGGTGATGGGAACCGCACCGGGCATATTGGCGACGCAGTAAAACAGTGAGCGGTGCACTTCGAACACCGGGTCCGAATGCGTCGTTGGCCTGGTGTCTTCGAAACAGCCACCTTGGTCAACGGAGATGTCAACGAGGACTGAGCCC
The DNA here is from genome assembly GCA_947447225.1 of Acidimicrobiaceae bacterium. Lineage (GTDB taxonomy): Bacteria > Actinomycetota > Acidimicrobiia > Acidimicrobiales > RAAP-2 > CAIQEU01. Next base: position 25,300 of record CANFJV010000010.1, on the reverse strand, counting down.
GGCTTCATCTTCGCCACCATGGCATTGGTCACGAGCTTGGGCGCCCTCTCTCCAACGACGAGTACCGCCCCAATCACAAGGTCAGCGTCAAGCACTGAAGCCTCGACCGCATGGGCCGATGCCGCCAAGGTTTGGACTCGACCTTGGAAATGTTCGTCAACTTGCTTCAAGCGTTCGAGACTTCGATCAAGGATCGTGACGGAGGCACCGAGACCAACCGCCATGGTTGCGGCAGCAAAACCGGCGACGCCGGCACCAAGGATTGTGACGTTGGCACGTGCCGTTCCTGGCACGCCAGAGATCAAGATGCCTCGGCCACCGCCACTGCGCATGAGATGCGTCGACCCTTGCATAGTGGCCATGCGACCAGCGACTTCGCTCATTGGAGTGAGCAGTGGCAGTTGGCCATTCGCCAAACGAACCGTCTCGTAGGCAATGGCCACATTGTTGGCTGCGATCAACGCATCGGTGCAACTGCGAGAGGCGGCCAAGTGAAGGTAGGTGAACAGGACTTGGTCGTGGCGCAGACCAAGGAGTTCGTACTCGCTCTCAATGGGTTCTTTGACCTTGCAGACGAGATCAGCTTCAGCCCAAATTTGGCGAGCCGTGTCGACAATTCGCGCACCGACTGCTTGATAGTCGCGGTCGGCAATGGCTGAGCCTTGGCCAGCACCGCGCTCAATCATCACGTCGTGGCCATGGGCGACGAGTTCTCGAACGCCGGCTTCAGTGATGGCCACACGATATTCATCGCGCTTTACTTCGCTAGGAATTCCAACGAGCATGTTGACCTCCGAGTCAGCGACCTGGCCCCGTTGCCACGTCCGTCACTATGAGCACCGTATGGCGCTTTTGATCACCCGCACCGCTCAACGTTGAACGTCAGCTATTCGGCGTCTTCACCGAGGTAGTGCATGACGTGCTTCACCCGGGTGTACTCCTCAAAGCCATAGACCGACAGGTCCTTGCCATAGCCCGAGTGCTTGAAACCACCATGGGGCATTTCGCCAACAACGGGGATATGGGTGTTGACCCAAACTGCACCGAAATCGAGGTCGCGAGTCACGCGCATTGCTCGACCGTGATCACTCGTCCACACACTGGCCGAAAGTCCGTAGTCAACGTCGTTCGCCCATTCAACGGCTTGGGCCTCGTCGCTGAAGGTTTGCACGGTGACGACCGGTCCGAAGACCTCGCTTTGAATCATCTCGTCGCGCTGCTCCAAACCATCGATGACTGTGGGCTCGAACAGATACCCGCGTCCCATTGCGCTTCCACCTTGGACAATGCGGGCGTGGCTTGGTTTGCGGTCAATGAAGCCCTGCACACGTGCAAGTTGGTTGGCGTTGTTGAGGGGCCCGACTTCAGCATCAACGTTCCAAATACCATCAGTCACCGTGTTGGCTGCAGCCGCGGCCAATGCGTCGAGGAAGTCTCCGTGAATCTTTGGACTCACGAGCACTCGACATGCCGCTGTGCAGTCTTGGCCAGCGTTGAAATACGCCGCACCAGCAATGCCAGCCGCAGTGGCTTCAATGTCGGCATCATCGAACACGATGCAAGGAGCCTTGCCGCCAAGTTCCAAGTGAACCTTCTTGAGATCAGGAGCTGCGGCTACCGCAACTTCCATGCCAGCTCGAACTGAACCGGTAAGTGAAACCATGCGAGGGGTCTTGTGCTTGACGAGGGCTTCACCCGTTGACCGGTCACCAACGACGACGTTAAAGACTCCAGCTGGCAAGAACTCCGACATGATTTCGGCCATCAGCAGCGTGGAAGCGGGGGTTGTGTCTGAGGGTTTCAGCACCATGGTGTTGCCCGCTGCCAAAGCTGGTGCCCACTTCCACACCGCCATCAAAAACGGGTAGTTCCACGGCGTCACCGCACCGCACACCCCAACTGGCTCGCGGCGGATGTAGGAAGTGTGACCGGCCATGTACTCCGTTGCTCCACGGCCCTCAAGCAAGCGAGCAGCCGAGGCCATGAACCGAATCTGGTCGCCCATTTGGCCTACCTCTTCGGCCATGGTGACCGCAACCGGCTTGCCGGTGTTCTTTGACTCCACCGCGACAAGCTCATCTGCTCGCTCAACGAGCGCGTCGGCAATACGAAACAGCGCAAGTGAACGCTCAGATGGGGTTGTGCGTCCCCACACTTTGAAGGCTTTGCTCGCGGCATCAAACGCCGCGTCGAGGTCTGCACCATTGGAGATTGGCGCATCCAAATACTGCTCGCCAGTTGACGGATCAATGACGGGAGTCACACCTTGCCCACGGGCATCGACGTACTCATTTCCAATGAAGTTTTGCAACCGGTCCATGACGCTCCTTTTCGGCTTTGTCATAGCCTCGCAGACGATGAGGGTCGCGGCAAGTGTTTACGGGCAGGAAATCGAAGCAAAATCGCTTCAAGGTGACGAAATCATGCACGATACGGCAATTATGTGTAGTATTTCGTCACCAGCCGGACTTACTCCGGGGAAGTAAACCCATGCCGACATTCAACGAAGAAGTTTCGACAGCGCCATCATCACGAGATCGTGGCAGCGCCAACTTCGCTTCGGCCTCAACGATTGACGATGTTGATCGACGCATCATCGAGGCACTCCAACGTGATGGTCGTCGCCCTTATGGCTCAATTGCCAAAGACATTGGGGTCTCTGAAGCAGCAGTACGTCGCCGAGTGCAACGTCTTCGAGACAACGACATCATGCAGGTCGTTGCCGTCACTGATCCGCTCAAACTCGGTTTCGCCCGAGAGGCACTTGTCGGCATCCGAGTCCACGGTGACGTGCGCATTGTTGCCGACAAGTTGGCCGCAATTGACGAGTGCAACTACGTCGTCATGTGCGCTGGGTCCTTCGACATTTTGGCCGAGATTGTCGCCGCAAGCGACGATGCCCTCGTCCACCTCCTCAACGATGCCATTCGCTCAATTCCCGGCGTCACCGAAGTTGAGTCCTTTTTGTATTTGAAACTCACCAAACAAACGTTCACCTGGGGGACGAGATGAGTATGACCACTCAACCAAGCGATACCGCCTCGATGCAGAAGCGTGCCAACGCACACCTCTGGATGGCGATGGCAAACATGGGGAAGTTTCATCATGAAAAGCCAGCCCCGATCATGGTGCGCGGCGAAGGTTGTTACGTCTGGGACTCAGACGGCAAGCGCTACTTGGATGGAATCTCAAGTTTGTTCACCGTTCAACTCGGTCATGGTCGAACGGACTTGGCCGAAGCGGCAGCCAAACAAGCTGCAGAACTGGCGTTCTTCCCCGTTTGGAACTCCGCTACCCCACCTGCGATTGAGTTGGCTGAGAAGTTGGCCTCACTTGCACCAGCCAATCTCAACAAAGTGTTCTTCACCACTGGTGGCGCAGAGGCAAACGAGTCAGCCTGGAAACTCGCTCGCAACTACTTCCGCCTCACCGGTCACCCTGGAAAGTACAAGGCCATCAGTCGAGAAATCGCCTACCACGGCACCGCCATGGGCGCGTTGGCCATGACGCAACTCGACCCCTACAAAGAGCACTTTGAACCACTCGTCCCGGGAGCAGTGAAAGTTCCAAACACCAACTTCTACCGAGCACAGGTGCACGGAGATGACCCGGTTGCCTTTGGACGCTGGGCGGCTGACCAAATCGAAGCAGCAATTCTGGCCGAGGGCCCTGAGACGGTGGCGCTCGTGATTTTGGAGCCCGTGCAAAACGCGGGAGGCTGCTTCACCCCGCCACCTGGCTATGCCAAGCGCGTTCGTGAAATCTGCGACCGCTACAACGTGCTCCTTGTTTGCGACGAAGTGATTTGTGCCTTTGGGCGCTTGGGGCACTACTTCGCTTCAGCGCGTTATGGCTTTGAGCCCGACATCATTTCCTGCGCCAAGGGCATGACCTCTGCCTATTCCCCAATTGGTGCGTCGATCATTGCTGATCACTTGATGGAGCCATTCCTGCGTGATGACAACATTTTCGCCCACGGCTACACCTTTGCTGGCCATCCGGTGTCCTCTGCGGTGGCACTCGCCAACTTGGCCGCCTTTGAACGCGAGGGCATTTTGGAGCACGTGCGCAGTGAGGAAGGCAACTTCCGAGCCACCCTCGAAACACTCAGTGACCTCCCGATCGTCGGCGACATTCGCGGTGATGGATTCTTCTACGGCATTGAAATGGTGAAAGACAAGGGAACGAAAGAAACCTTTACCGCCGAAGAGTGTGACCGACTGATTGATGGCTACTTGTCAACCGAACTCTTTGACCGCGGCCTCATTTGTCGCTCCGATGACCGAGGTGACCCGGTGATTCAGGTTGCCCCACCGCTCATTTCGACCCAGGCGCAGTTCGACGAAATGACCGGCATCATTCGAGACGTTCTCGACGGAGCGCTCGAGCGCATCTAGGCAATGTCGGCTTTGTCTTTGTGGAGTGCAACAACGCCACCACTTCCTCGGCGTGCATCATTGTCCGGTGACGTTGACGTTGACGTTGTCATCGTTGGGGGTGGCTTCACTGGACTATGGACCGCTCGCGAACTTCTTGTTCGCGACCGTTCACTTCGTGTGATGGTGATCGAAGCTGAGCATTGCGGATTCGGCGCCTCTGGTCGTAATGGTGGTTGGGCCTCGGCCCTTTTTGCCACGAGTGACCAGGCAATCGAAAAACGTCACGGCAAAGAAGCTGCTCGTCGACTCCGGTCAACAATGCAACAAAGCGTCGACGATCTGCTCACCGCACTCGGTGAAGAATCCATTGATGCTGACCAGGTGAAGTCGGGCACCGTCACGCTTGCTCGAAGTCAGGTCCAGCTCGATCGAGCACGAGCAGAGGTCGAAGATCTCACCGCGCTCTTCGGACATGGCGAGTCACTGCACTTGTTGAGTGCGCGTGAGGCTAAACAGCACTGCAATGCCAACGGCGTCCTCGGCGCAACGTTCACCCCACATTGCGCCACCGTCCACCCACTCAAACTCGTCCAGGGACTCAGCCAAGCAGTTGAAGCGCGAGGTGGGGTCATCATTGAGGGCACGCCAGTTCGTGAAATTCGCCCACGAACGAGTGCCGAGAGGCCAACCGTCGTGACAACCCACGGCACCGTCACCGCAGACGTGGTGGTGCGGGCAACCGAAGCGTGGACTTCGCAGTTCAGCGCAACAAAGCGAGCAGTACTTCCCCTTTACTCGCTGATGATTGCGACCGCCCCACTTGATGACACCAGCTGGGCGGAGATTGGACTTACCCAGCGCCCGACCTTTACCGATGGTCGCCATCTCATCATCTATGGACAACGCACCAACGATGGCCGCTTGGCCTTTGGCGGTCGAGGGGCGCCGTATCACTTTGGTTCGACAATTCGGCCCGACTTTGACACCGCTCCTCACATCGCCGAGGCCTTGACCTCCACGCTTCGAGAACTCTTCCCCGTCCTCAACCACACCGAAATCACGCATGCGTGGGGTGGACCTTTAGGGGTTGCTCGCGACTGGTCGACGTCAGTTACCTTCAATCGAACAACGGGAATGGCTGCAGCTGGTGGTTACGTTGGCGATGGCGTGACTACCTCTTACCTCGCCGGATGCACCTTGGCCGATCTCATCGTCGGCCACGCAACCGACCGGACCTCACTCCCGTTCGTTGGTCATGAAAGTCCAACTTGGGAACCGGAGCCCTTTCGCTGGCTCGGTGTCAATGCCGGCCTCATGGCGGCAAAGATTGGTGACGCAAGTGAAGCCCTCACCAACCGTCCGTCTCGGGTGGCAACGGTCCTCAGTCGACTCGTCGAGTGACCTAGTGTCAGGAAATGTCTGATGAACAAGCCATTGCGAACTGCATCTACGCCTATGCCGCCGGCATGGATCTCGGCGACTTTGACGGCGTAGGCGAGTTGCTTGGCCACTGCGACGTCACCTTCGCTGGGAGTGAGGGTGTTCACCGGGGCGCAAGCGCCTTGAGTGCGCTCTACGGCGCGACTACTCGTCGCTACGACGATGGCACCCCAAAGACGAAACACGTGACCACCAATGTGGCCATCACCGTCGACGGCAACTGTGGCAACGCCGCGTCATATTTCACCGTCTTCCAAGCCGTTCCGGGAATGCTGGCACTCCAGCCCATCATCGCTGGTCGCTACGACGACACGTTTGTTTGCCACGAAGGAACATGGCGATTTGCTACTCGTCACGTAACCGTGGACCTCGTGGGCGACCTATCGGCACACCTCACCTTTGATCTCAAGCAGTAATCAAGGTGGCGGTGGCTTATGCGGTCAAAATATTGACCGCACGTGCCGTCACAATGACAATGATCGCAAGCGACGCAAAGGACTCCATCGCCATGAGTGCCTTGGCCCGAAACGTGAGTGGCATGGCATCGGTTGGTGAGAACGCCGTCGCATTCGTGAAGGCCAAATAGAGGTAGTCGGTGTATTTCGGTGTCCACTGTGGTGGTGCGAACTGTGGGTTCTCCATTTGGGGAAAGAAGAAGTCGATTTCACGTTCATGCGAGGTGTGACGCAGTGCCGGGCCACCTCGGTCGATCTCCCAAAACCACATGCCAAACACCACACAGTTGGTGAACCACACCACCACTGCCGCCAAGATCAGTTGTCGACCATTGGTGACATTTCCCGAAAGCATCCGATTAATCAGCGTGAAGATAGAAGCCAGGTTGAAGATATTGATGACCGCGATGGTGGCAAGCGTCATCAACCGAACTGCTCGTGGTTCTTGAGGGTGACGATAGGGATGCCCAAAGGTCAAAAACAAAATGGGGACCGCTTCTAAGACTGGCACCAACCAACGAGGACCAACCACGAGGGCTGCCGGCAGAATCACATACAGGACAATGCAAACGAGCAATGCAATCGTGGCCGGCCAGCGTTGTACTGACCAACCCCGCTCGCCTGGCCCATGAGCGATCAGTGGCGCCGCCTGGTCCGCGTTGTTTTCCATTCCTCAATGCTACGACCGAAGTGCAAGTGAAACCGGGCCTGTCTTCCCACATCGCATGGGCAAAAGATGCCATGGTCCCAACTTGGCTATCGTGGGCGAATTGCCGACGGGGGGTCGACGTATGTTGCAGGAACGTTTTGACATCACTGGCCAGGTGGCCATCGTCACCGGAGCTGGTCGAGGCATTGGCGCAGGAAGTGCAGCGGTACTCGCCGAGTGTGGCGCGGACGTCGTGATCGCGGCGCGAACCGCAGACCAGTTAGAAGAAGTTGCTGCAGTTGTTCAAGGTTTTGGCCGACGTGCCCACATCGTTGCCTGCGATCTTTCTGATCTCGATGCGGTGGCACGACTCGCTGATGAAGCGAAGGATGCCTTCGGGCGGATTGACATCTTGGTCAACAACGTTGGCGGCGCCATGCCAACACCACTCCTCGATACCTCTGCTCGAGCGCTCGAGTCGGCCTTTCACTTCAACGTCGCTACCGCCCACGCACTCACCCGGGCTTCCGTGCCAACGATGCTTGAGACCGGCGGTGGCTCAATCGTGAACATTTCTTCCGTTGTTGGCCGAGTGGCTGGGCGCGGCTACCTCGCCTACGGCACCGCCAAAGCAGCGCTTGCGCACTACACGAGGCTCGCCTCAAAGGACTTGGCTCCACGTATTCGCGTCAACGCCATCGCCGTTGGCTCAACCGCAACCTCTGCGCTCGACATCGTGATGTCGTCACCTGAGCTCAAAACCCATATGGAAGAGCGCACCCCGCTTGGACGCATTGGAACGGTCGACGACATTGCAACAGGTGTTGCCTACCTCGCAACGGGTGCTGGTTCGTATATGACCGGGAAGTTGCTTGAAATCGATGGTGGCTTGGAAGTGCCAAACATGGACTTCCAATTCCCTGACCTGTAGAACCAACTGAGAAAAGAAACGAGTACGTCATGGCCTTGAACGTCATTGCTTGGAGCACCGGAAACGTTGGCAAGCACGCCCTTGCGGGCATTGATGCCCACCCTGATCTCAACCTCATTGGGGTCTACGTCTCAAATCCGGAGAAAGCAGGCAAAGATGCTGGTCGCTTGGCCGGACTCGACCGAGACTTCGGCATCTTGGCGTCCAATGACGCTGATGCCCTCCTCGCGATGAAGCCGGACTGCATTGTGCACACCGCATGGGTCGATGACCGCCTCTTTGAAGGACTCGGCGATCTCGCTCGGTTCTTGAAGGCCGGCATCAACGTGGTCTCTTCAGGTCCAGTGTTCTTGCAATACCCCTATGGCATCGCCGATGAACTCGCAAAGGGTGTCATTGAGGCCGGCCAAGAAGGTGGTGCGTCGATTTTCGTGAACGGCATTGACCCAGGATTTGGCAACGACACCTTGCCCCTCATGATTACGGGTATTTCTGAGCGCATTGAAGAGGTGCGCGCCTTTGAGATCTGCAACTACGCCACCTACAACCAGGCGGCAGTGTTGTTCGACATCATGGGATTTGGCCGAGCCATGGATGACATCCCTTTCCTTCTGCAACCGGGCGTGCCGACCCTCGCGTGGGGTTCGGTCATTGGGATCTTGGCGGCTGGACTCGGTCTCGAGCTTGAGCGCATTGAAGAGTGGTACGAGCGCGTGCCCGCCCCATTCCCCATCTCAACCGACGCTGGCCCCATTGCCGAAGGCACGGTTGCGGGGCTGCACTTCGAACTTCGTGGTTACGTCGATGGCAAGGCGGTCGTGGTGCTTGAACACGTCACGCGCCTGCACGATGACATCGCTCCGCACTGGCCGCAGCCAGCCGGTGCCTCGTGCTACCGCGTCCAAGTCACCGGTGAGCCGAACTACATCGTCGACTTGCAACTCCTTGGCACCGATGGCGACCACAACACTGCCGGCCTCAAGGCAACGGCAATGCGCCTCGTCAATGCCGTACCAGCAGTTGTTGCAGCCAAGCCTGGACTCGTGACTGCGCTCGATCTCCCGCTCATTACTGGCAAAGGTCTCGTTCGCACCAAGTAGATCAGTGACCAGCTTCTCCGTCGAGGACTTCTCGGAGGAGATCGGCGTGGCCACAGTGTCGGGCGTATTCTTCAACCAAGTGCGCTGCAATGAACCGCAAGGTGAAGTGCACAGGGCTCCCATCGTCGTTCAATCTGCCCGAGATGCCAACGGAAGTCTCCTCAAGTGCGTGACCTGCCACGCGGGAACTGATCAGGTCCCAATGAACACGACAGTGCTCGAAGACCTCACCCACTGATACTGCGTCCAGATCATTGAAGTCACCATCAGGGTCGTCGCTGTTGACGGGGAAGATGGGGAGGTCAAAGTCGCCGAAGAACACGACGTCAATCCACCAGCGCTCGACTTCGACAAGGTGCCGAACAAGACCAAGCAGTGTGAGGGTTGAAGGTGCAATTGCTGCAGTCTTCAGTTGTTCGTCAGTGAGGCCCACACACTTGTTGGCCAAGGTTCCACGGTAGAAGTCCAAGAAGCCCCAAAGAGTTTCTGCCTCAGAAGTTCCCTTTGGCCAAGGGCGGCGAACGAAATCATCGAACGTGGTCATGTCGTCAACCTAGATCGCCTTCACGGTGCGCTTTGCGCCATAACGCCCAAATGAAGTGCGCATCGCTAACATTCACAAATGGCAACTCTTCGAGCAGCGCTTGGGCGCACTGGCGTCAAGCGAGGAGCCGCTGCACTGATTGTTGCTCTGCTTATTTGCCTTCCACTTCCCCACATGTTCCATATGCCAGCAACGGCAATGGAGGAGGGAAGCATTATTGAGTACGCAACACTCACGCTCCATGGTGAAGTTCCCACCAAGGACTACTGGACCGAATACGGCCCGCTCAATGTGTACGTTCCAACAGTTGCCTTTGCCGCGCTGCATCCGTCAATTGGAGTTGAGCGCACGCTTGGTCTTGCCTATCGTGCGGTGCTCATTGGAGCGTTGTTCTGGCTCCTTCGTCGCTACTCCAAGCGAGGAGCGTGGATTGGGGCCGCACTTGCGTGGTTCACGATTGCCCCATTTGGTCTCATGGCCTATTCGTGGATCGGTGGTCTTGGATTCTGCCTCTTTGGCTTGGCTGCGCTCACCGCCGCTTTGGAGAAAGAGCCGGCCAATAAGGCCTTGGTCGTCGTTTCCGGGCTGAGTTACGCCATCGCACTCGGGTTCCGACCGGATCTCATTATCGTTGCGGTCATCCCAGCACTGGTGCTTGTTTGGAAGCGCCGTGAAGTACTCCGCACGCTGCTCGCCACGACTGCGATCGGGCTTCTCCCCTACCTCTACTTTCTCGCCACTGCAGGTCCGAGCAATATTTGGCGAAACCTTGTCATTGACCCGTTGTTTCATCTGCGCGATGGGCGAGCACTCCCCGTGCCACCGTCGTTTACCTGGGTTGGAGAGTTCTTCACTCGTATTACCGCACTCACGTCGCTACACCGGCTCGTCGGCGGCCCTCTTCCAAGTCAAGTGGCCTTGTTCTTCTGGCTGCTACTCATTGTGCTCGCCGTCATTTTGGCGACGGTGATTGGCAAATCTCGATCTCATGATCGGCGGTGGATTGCGCTCGTTGTCCTCGCTGGCCTTTTGGTCACGAACTTCCTCCAACGGGCTGATTTCTCCCACTTCCGCCAGGTCGGCAACGTGTGGTTGGCGATGTTCCCTGTGGCGGTGGCCTTCTTGTTGGAAAAGCGCGGTGCTGCTCGGCCACGAGTGGTGGCAACCTCTGCGGCGCTCCTCATTTTGGTGGCTGCACTTTCGGCGACCACGTTGTGGGGACAGGCATATCTTGAACTCCTCCAACCAGCCGCAAAGAGCGGTTCGGTCCAGCCAACAGTCCATGTCAACGGACGCACGATTCCACTTGACGACAAGGGCCGGGCAAAGTTCATGCGCCAAGCAGCCTCGACGGTGGCGCTTTTGTCCGCACGTGGTGAATCCTTGTTTGAAGGGCCAGCTGATCTTCGCTTCACCAACTACAACGAGCCCATCTTCTACTGGCTGGAGCCGCAACTTCACCCGTCGACCTATTACTTGGAAATGAACCCGGGTATTTCGAACGTTGTGGGTTCTGGTCTTGCGGACCAAGTGAACAAAGCCGACTGGGTGATTTTGTCCGAGGTCTACGAGCGCTTTAGCGAACCCAATACCTCAACGGTTCCCGGAGACCCAGCGCCGAACTTCGTCATTGATCACCAGTTCTGTGCGGTAACCGCAACGCCGTTCTACGAGGTCTTGCAACACCTTCCCCCTGGCGTCACCGTTAACCCAGCGGCAATGACCCCAGCCGACACCGTTACCGTGTCGCTCAGTCACCGCCCAATTGCGAACTGCAGCGCGGTCCCTTCGAGAGCGTCAACCGTCAACCGTCTTTTGCACATCATCGCCACGACGCAAGCGGCACCTTCAACGAAAGTCTCGTGAGGGCGGGGCTTCACTGAGGCCGCCATAGCGTTCAACATGTTCGGCCACGACATTGACCACACCACGCCCACGCTCAAGTCGACCGCGCACAAGCAAAATTGGTGCGTGGCGAGCAATTGTTCGCCAGCGTGCCCACGCACCTTTGGAGAACACCACATTCACATGGCCAGTCTCATCTTCTAAGTTGCAAAACACTGCTCCATGCGCAGTCTCTGGGTGTTGACGATGGGTCACGACGCCACAGACGAGCACCCGCTCTGCTTGACTCGAAAGCAGTGCTGCTGCCACGACAACGCCACGACGACGGAGATCTTCTCGGGCAAGCTCCATTGCGGTGATCTGGGGGGTCACGCCAAGCGACCACAGATCATCAGCGACAAGTTCTCGTGGCGTGGGTTCCGCCAACAGCGGCGCAGTGGCACCAACCACAATCCCAGGGAGACGATCTCGCGTGGCTTGTGCCGCTGATCCTGCTGCCCACACGAGATCTCGGCGACGGTGATTCTCGCCGCGTGCACCAACAGAGGAAATGCCATCAAGCGCTCCCGCAGTTGCCAAGTTTTCTAACTGACTAGCGTTAAGGCTCGCTCGAGCCACGAGGTCTTCAAGCGAGCCCCAGGGTGCTCCCGCTTCAACGACATGGGCAAGTTCGCCAAGGCCTCGCACTGAGCGAAGCCCCAGTCGAATGGCGAACCCGTCTCCTTCGGGTTCGAGCGTCGCTTGCTCGGCAGAGTGATTGACATGTGGCCGTCGGACAAAGATTCCGTGCCGCTTGGCATCGGCCAGCAGTGACTGTTCGGACCAAAAACCCATGGGCTGTGCATTGAGTAACGCCACGGTGAACGCTGCGCCGTGATGCACCTTGAACCACGCAGAGCAATAGACGAGATGTGCAAACGACACCGAGTGCGACTCGGGAAATCCAAAGTTGGCAAACGCCCGTAGTGCGTCATAGAGATCATCAGCGACCGTTCCCGTTACCGACTTTTCCGCCATCCCGGCATAGAAGCGAACTCGGAGTCGCTCCATCTTCTCGGCTGATCGCTTCGACGCCATTGCCGAGCGAAGTTCATCCGCCTCAGTTGGGGTGAACCCAGCAATGGCAACTGCCATCTCCATGAGCTGTTCTTGAAACAATGGGACACCGAGGGTTCGCTGCAAGATTGGTTCGAGTAGTGGGTGGGGGTAGGTGACTGGCTCTTCTCCAGTTCTTCGCCTGAGATAGGGATTGACCGCTCGACCTTGAATTGGCCCAGGTCGAATGAGCGCAACTTCAATCACGAGGTCATAGAAACATCGCGGCTGGAGTCTTGGCAACGTGGCCATTTGCGCTCGAGACTCCACTTGAAAGACGCCAACCGTGTCCGCACGACAGAGCAGGTCATAGACCGCTTCTTCTTGTGGGAGCGCCCCAAGGTCGACAGCAGTCCCTTCATGGAGTGCCACAAGATCGACCATTGCGTGCAGTGCTTCGAGCATCCCGAGGCCGAGCAGGTCAAACTTCACGAGACCAATCGCTGCGCAGTCGTCCTTGTCCCACTGCAGCACCGTGCGACCCGGCATCCGCGCCCACTCAACCGGGCAGACCTCCACAATGGGGCGATCACAAATCACCATGCCAGCTGAATGAATCCCGAGATGGCGTGGGCGATGTTGCAATGCTTCGGCCAATTCACTCACGAGTGGTGGAACAGGTGATGGTGGGCTAACCGCAACATTGTTTGTTGCTTGACCAAAGGCATCACGCACCACCTCAAGGGTCGTCCCCCAGGTTCCTGCAACCTCAGCTGAATAACCGAGTGCGGCCGCGACATCTCGAATACTTGACCGCTGTCGATAGGTGATGACATTGGCTACTTGGGCAGCATGACGACGCCCATAGCGCTCATAGACATATTGCAAGACCTCTTCACGGCGACCCGATTCAATATCAACATCAATGTCAGGAGGCCCATCTCTCGCGGCGGATAAGAACCGTTCAAAGAACAAGTTGAGGCGCACTGCATCGGCATTGGTAATGCCGAGAGAGAAACACACCGCCGAATTCGCCGCGGATCCTCGACCTTGGCAATAGATGTTTTGGCGTCGACAGAACTCCGTGATGTCCCACACGACAAGGAAATATCCAGCGAACTGCAGGCCCTCAATAACGGACAATTCATGATCAATTTGCACCCATGCCCGAGGAAGATCTGCATGATGGCGAGGGCCGTATTTCTTTGTCGCCCCGACTTCGACGAGATGGGCCAAATAGGTCTGCTCACTAAAGCCTTGCGGAACAGGGAAATCGGGAAGTTGTGGCGCAACAAGTGAGAGGTCGAAGGCACATGCCTGGCCAATATCTGCTGCTCGGTCCACCACCCCTGGCCACCGAGCAAAGCGGCGCTGTTGTTCTGCTGCCGAGCGCAGTTGCGCGGTTGGTGCTGACGCCAGCCACCCATCCATTTCCGAAAGCGGACGCTGGGCTCGAATGGCCGACAACGTATTGGCCACTGCGAAGCTTGAAGCAGTGGCGTAGTGGACGTTATTGGTCGCCACGAGATCGACGTTGGCTGCGATTGCAATCTCGGCTAACGCATCATTGCGACTCGAATCGAGTGGATGGCCGTGGTCCCACAACTCAACGGCTACCTGATCTCGACCAAAGGCCTCAATGAGTTGGTCAAGTGCACGCCGAGCCGCTCGAGGCCCACCACTCAAAAGCGCTTGATTCACCGCACCTTTCCGGCATCCCGTCAGAATCTGCCAAGAGCCCTGGTGTGCTGCAGCCAACGCTTCGATCGTGAGCGAGAGTTCCCCTTTGCTGCCACGAGCAAGATGCGCATCAGCAATCGTGGCCGAAAGTCGGCCGTAGCCCTCTGGGCCTCTGGCAAGGACAAGGAGATGTTCTCCACAAGGATCCGGCACGCCAGTGCGAGGGGCACCGCTGCCAATGGTTAACTCCGCACCAAACACTGTTGGCAAACCAAGTAGTCGAGCAGCAGTGGCAAAGCGCACGACGCCGTAGAGGCCGTTGTGATCGGTGAGCGCAAGTGCACTCAGTTCGAGGCGAACGGCTTGTGCCACGAGTTCTTCTGGGTCACTTGCCCCATCGAGAAAACTAAACCCTGAATGGGCGTGGAGTTCTGCATACGGCGCCATTAGTCATACACCGCCTCTAGCCACCATGCGCCGTCTTCGAACACAACAAGGACTGCAGTGGCAGGCTCAAGGAGCAGTTGCAGCCGGGCTCGCTGACGAGGGGCTTGCCACCACTGCTCAACAAGCGGCCATGGACCAGCCCAGTTGTTGACCGCACGTTGCATCGAACCGTTGAGCGCGCAAGTTGCCGGGGCTCCCGATAACAGCCCAGCGAGATCAACCGTGATTGGCCGTTGATCTTGCCCACGGAGCTCGACTGCTCGAGCATCAGAAAACACCGTCATTGGTGAAGGGCTCGGAAGCTGCCCTGGCCACGGAGCCGTGTTGTCGCTCACCACCGGCCTACTCCCAAAGGGGACAAGACGGGCTTGGTCAATCGGACTGCGACCGCCGTGGCCGTAACCAACCATGACTGATGATGCGCCGAGTTGTGCTTGAAGTCGGCGTGCTGCTGCGGTTACTCGCTCATCAGCGAGGCCAACTCCACCGAGAAAGGTGGCTTGGCTGGGCAAGGGTGCATTCGTAGGGTTGAGGCTTCGTAGCCTCCGTCCAATGCTTGGGTCTCGCAGTCCGCTGAGTTCGCCAACTTTTCCTTGGGCCACTTGTAGGCAGATCGCCGCATCGGCCCCAAAGCGACCAAACACTTCTCGATGGTGGAGTTGTGCAAATTGCCCAAGTGTTCGTAGTCCAAGCCTTGGTAGGACACTGGCGAGTTCTGGTCGAGCAAGTACGGAAATAGGCCATGGCGAAAGAAACTCCAAGAGTCCTTCTTGCTCCACGATGACTCCTTGACGAGCAGCAAGTTGGGCCGCAAACAAACCCGGAGCAACACCAATCTGCAAAGCAAGTGCAGGCTCAATCCGAGAAACAGCATCAGCGGCTGCAGCGAGAACAGCGGCGTCGCCACCGAGGAGCCGTGATGGCCCACGTACAGGAAACACTGCGATGCCAAGTCGGATTGGTTCAACCCATGGACAAAGTTCACCAAGGGCCTGACAAAGAGTTGCGAAAGTGCGAAGTTCTTCCCCTCTTACTCCTTCATCAAGGAGATCTGGGCAACAAAGTGCAACGAGACGGTCCATGAATCACTACTCGGCCACCGCGACGTCGCCATCGCTACTTGGCAACCAAAGCGCTGCCACATGTTCTCGCACTGCACCACGTCGACCACTTGCCGATACCACTGCACGTCGGTGGACGAAGTGGCCGTAGCCGCCATCAGCACCGCTCCATCTGGCATCTGAGATGGACAGCTCCACATCACTTGGAAGTGGCCATTGTTCAGGTGTCGAGGTGACAATGACAAGGGTGACTTGGCGGTCTCGTGCCTTGGCGACAAGGTTGCGGGCAACGGGATGTGTCACGGGTCGCTCGCAGCGCACCAGCACAATATCGGCGCCATCAATGAGTTCTCCAACTGCAGAAGGCCATGCTGCACCAGGAGCTGGGACAAACACCACTCGTCGAAGATCAACGCCAAGGCCAACCATTGCGGCAACACCAGGGTCTGCCATGCCAACCACGCCGCACCAGTGGCCAGCAGCAGAAGGAGCCGACAACACGGTCAACGCCAAGGTGGACCCACCGCTGCCACGTTGGGCAGTAATGCGAACGGTTGAACCTCGCTGAAGACCACGAGGCCCAAATAGCGACTGAAGTGCTGGAACAACAGGAAGCACCCGAGATGACGCTGCTGCGATGGGTCGGACCTGAGCGAGCAGCTTTGGATCAAGTGTTGGACGAGGTTGGAGGTGTCGGACAGAAGCGAACATATGTTCGTATCGTAGCCATGACGTGTCACGCCGTCTACCGGCCTGAACGAATGCAGGGCGGTAGGGTTACTGCGTGTCCACTCCCAGCAACTCTGCGCTGCTCGCGCACTTTGATTTCACTGGCCGGGTTGCCATTGTCACCGGGGCAAGCCGAGGAATTGGGCGAGCAATCGCCTTCGGTCTGGCCGCCTCTGGGGCAAAGGTTGTTGTCGCTAGCCGACAGCTTGCAGCGTGCGAGATAACGGCGGAAGAAATTCGTGCCGCTGGCGGTGACGCGATCGGCATTGCTTGTCATGTTGGTGAACTCGATCAGCTTCAACGACTCGTTGACGAGACCATTGCCGCCTATGGACACCTTGACCTTGTCGTCAACAACGCGGCCAACGCACTTGCACTCCCGATTGGCTCCATTACCCCCGAGGCCTGGCAAAAGACACAAGACGTGAACGAACGCGCTGCGTTGTTCCTCGTCCAAGCCGCACTTCCCTACTTGGAAAAAAGTGATGCCGCAGCAGTCCTGAATGTGGTGACCATTGGCATCTTCACCTCGGGTCGCTACCTCGCTCTCTACACCGCAGCAAAATCTGGACTCATGATGTTGACCCGGGCCATGGCCGCTGAACTTGGTGGAAGAGGGATTCGTGTCAACGCCCTTGCCCCTGGACCAGTTGATACCGACATGGTGCGCAACAATTCTGAAGAAGCCCAGGCCGCCATGGCAGCGGCAACGGTGATGAAGCGCCTTGCTGCTCCTGAAGAAATGGTTGGTCCTGCGCTGTTCTTGCTCTCTCCAGCAGCAAGTTATGTCACTGGATCGGTCCTTGTAGCCGACGGCGGAACGGCATTTCACTAATGGCGAAGATCACCCGCCAGCGACCACCGGTCGAACAAGAAACTCCACGGAGCCGACCGCGACGGAAAAAACGCGGACGGCTTTTTGTAGTGATCGCCGTCGTGGTTGCGTACCTTGACGTGTGCTTGGTCATGGTGGGACTCGGTGCGACGGTGCAGTTATGGACCGCTCCTGGCAGTTCACTGCTTTGGAAGCTTGTACTTCCTCTTCTCACCATTGCCGGAATCGTGGTTGCGATTCGTCAGTACCGCAGTCGGCCACGCGACCCTTTTACTGGACTACTACGAGCAGAGTTCTCGCTCGCAGTTGCTGGCGCGTTCATCTTGGCTGCGCTTGCTGCAGCGCCGAACTAACGCCTCAGAAGTTCCCGAGGAACCGCTCAAGGAGCGCAATGGTTTCTTGGTCGCCACTGCGCTCCACGTCTTCGACCCGTCGACCCGCGCTCCACTGCAAGAGGGAATCTGGCGAACCGCTGACACGAGTGGATGATCCGTCATCTCCAACTGACGTCACCATCCCTTCGGGATCAAGCACTGCCGTCCAAGCGAGATCACCCGCATCAACAACAACGCGTTGATGCGACCACCCTTGTTTGCTGCCTTGTTGCCACGGAGCAGTCGCGAACCACAACAACTCATCAATCCCATCACGAGCAAGTTCGGGTGAGACATCGGTGCGTTGCCCCAAGGCGAGTTCTGCATCGGTGCGGTGAACTGCGGTTTCAAGTGCCATCCGACGCCACCAAAATCCAACGGTGCGATCACTGCGCATAAACGTCGAGGCCTCATCACTGTCATTTCTTGCCAACAGCTCAGTTTGCAGCGCTTGCGCCCAGTGACCAAGTTCAACCACGGGATCGTTTTTCCGTCGCTCAACGAGGGCTTCGTCACTCCAACTCGGCGGCGGCATCTTGCCGAGCTCGAGCACCCAAATCTTGTGTTGATAGACCCCAGCGAGATGCTCAACAAGCTCCAGCACGGTCCACTCCGGACACGTCGGGACTCGGAGGTGCCCGTTGTTGTGTACGACCGATGCAATCCGATCGAGGTCAGTGTTCCAAGCGCCAAGATAGTCAGCGCGGCTGAGCCGAGTGGGGTGTTCCATAGGGCAAGCCTACGGCGCCACTTCGCCTGCAACCGGCCAGGTTGCTAGTTCGCTTGCGGCTCCACAAGGTCACCTTCAGGCACGCTGATTGGCGATCCAGCCAAGCGCTCGGCGAATGCTTCGGCCGGAAAACCAAGTGCGGCAAGTTGTCGCCGCGAGCGTCGACCGCTCAGTGCGCGAAAGGTCTCAAACCGAGACGCGTCAACACTCGTGAACTGTTCCGTGAGGTCTTGACCAACTGAACCGAGCAGCCATGTGGTTCCCATGGCAATGGCATCACTGTCTTGTGCGCCGAATTGACCGAGCGTGTGGCGGAGATCGTGTTCGTGGGTGGCTTGGTCCATGACAATCCGGAGATTGACCGGCGAGGGAATGTGCACCAAGACGTCATCGAATCGCTCCGCGCTTTGTTCCCAGGCATCACAGAGTTCTGTCAATGAAAGCGGGGCGTGTCGGGCAATTTGCGCTGCAGTCCAAGGATCGGAGCCTGCACCTTCAAGGCGACCTTCCAAAATGTCCTCAATGACGCCATAGAGGTGGCAAACAAGATCGTGAATTGTCCACGCCGGGCAGGCTGGCACGGTGAGGAGTGCTTGTTCATCACTCAAGGGGCGAAGCAACCCAAGGGTGCGAGATCGGACACCTTGGTAGGCAGCAAGAACGGCTTGAGGGGTGACTTCTTCCATCTTGTTACTTTAGAGATCACCAACGTGGAGAATCAAACAACTGCAACAATGGTGAGGTGTGCGGCCGACTTGTACTCACCACTGCGCCGGCATCAGTGGCTCGCCTGCTTGACGCAACGGTTGGCCTCACGCTGAACGACGACACCTTTCAGCCAAGCTGGAACGTACCGCCAACCGCGTTGATTCCCGGCCTCTTGGAGGCGCCAAATGGCCAGGGGCGGATCTTGTCCCAATTTCGCTGGGGTCTGCTGCCGAGTTGGGCAAAGGATCTCTCCTTTGGGGCGAAGACCTTTAATGCCCGAGTAGAAACCGTGGCAGAAAAGCCCTCCTTTCGATCCGCCTTTGTCCGACAACATCTCGTCATTCCGGTTGATGGCTACTACGAATGGCAAACCCTTGGCAATGAACTCAAGCAGCCACACTTCATCACTCGCACTGATAACAAACCCCTACTTTTGGCTGGGCTGTGGGAGCAATGGCGTGCACCACAGGTGGGTGGCGAGCCCTCGCCACTCATCCGGTCCTGCACGATCCTCACCCGACCAGCCAACACCGATGTTGGCCATCTCCATGACCGCATGCCGGTCGTGGTTGAAGAACCCGACATTGACCTGTGGCTCACCAGTTCCGGCGACGGCAGTGCGCAAGTGCTCGAACAACTCTTAGATGTCCAAACCGGCATACTCACGGCCCGAAGAGTCGCAAAGGCCGTTGGCTCAGTCCGTAACGATGGTGCCCACCTCATTGAGCCCGCACTGAGCGAATTGCAAGGTGAAACAACAAGTTCTCCATGATGGTGGAGCGTTTTCATGGCACACCCTTTAGGCACACTTCATGCAAGAACCCATGGAGGTCCCGATGCAACGAACTCTTGCCAATGCTCACCAGTGCCCGAAGTGCGGATCTGTTGATGTGACCATTCAGTCCTTTGGCATGCCCACCCCAACGTTTGGTCACTACATGACGGCCTATGACGAACTCAGCCGGGCAATCACCTTGGATGCAATCTGGCTCAACGATGACCTTGACATCGAGGGAGATCTCTTTGACAAAGATGACTTCGCTGCTTGGTTTTGCCCTGAGGAAGGTCGGGGGTTTTATGCACCCGGGAACTATTACGACCATGGCGGTTGCATGATGATCGAGTTTGAGCCAAATGAAGGCCCCTGCACCTGCCGGTCCTGTGGCCTTAACTTCTCGAACCTAACCTATGGCGACGAGATTGATGATGACCTTGAAGTAGGCGAAGCCACGACAAATAATACGTAGTACGTCGGCAAGCGAGGCCCTCGCACCAAGAAAATCGAGGCGACTTCGCCAATACGGACTTTTCGAGGCGTCATCTCCAGCGCCGACGACAACGACTCAAGGTGCGCTTGAGACCGGAGGCGAACTACCATTCGCTCAACCGGGAGGAACTATGACAACCGCACCACTCGCAGGACTTCGTATCATTGAGTGTTCCGCATTAGGACCAGCAGAGATCACCAATACCTTGGTCGACCTTGGCGCTGAGGTCATCAAAGTGGAGCCACCAGCAGGCGACTATGGCCGTCAGATGACCTGGCCGATCGTTGAAGGTGTTTCGCTCCTTCACCTTCATGTGAACCGTGGCAAAAAGTCACTCACCCTTGACCTCCGCACCGATGCAGGTCGAGCCATCTTCAAAGAACTCGTCGGAACCGCCGAAGTCGTCATTGAAGCAATGCGCCCAGGTGGATTGGAGCGTCGTGGGCTTGGGTTTGAGGACTTGAAGGCCATTAACCCATCCATTGTGTTTTGCTGCATCTCGGGTTACGGCATGACCGGCCCTTACAAAGAACTCCCCTCTCACGGCATTGCCTATGACGTGTGGGCGGGTCTGGTGAACGTAGCAACTGACGAAGAGGGTTTCACCTACTTGCCCGAACACCCCTCAACTGGTATCCATGCCGGACCACTCTTTGGAGCTCTAGGGATCTTGGCTGCGGTGCTTCGCGCCCGCTCAACGGGGGAACCCGCCTTCATTGACATTGCTCAATCAGATGCTGCTGCGTCGATGGACTGGCTGCGGTCAGAAACCTGGAAGGCCTACGAGCGCCCTGAGTCTGAAGTGACGGGGAATGCCAGTGACAACTATGAGCGCCGTGCTCCAGGAACTGCAGGCATGAAAGAAGGCGTTCGCTACCAGGTCTACGAAGCAAAAGATGGTCGTCACGTGCTGTTTATGGCGTCCGAGCAAGAGTTTTGGAAGAACTTCTGCACGGGCATGGATCGGCTCGACCTGTTTGAGCGTTGGCCAGGCAGCAAATATGCCGACCATGCACGCAACAATCGCGAACTCCAGCGTGAACTCCAAGTGCTGTTCAAGACCAAGACCTCGGTCGAGTGGCTTGCCTTTGCTGACCGGGTCAACACCGCAATTGCGCCGGTCAACACGCCAAAGACCTTGCTCGATGATCCACAGTTCCAAGACCGCTTCCCGCTCATTCCGGCCGAGCGCTTGGGTGCCGACCAGATGCCAGCACCGCTCAAGTTCATTGGAGAAGAGCTGCCCATTGCAGAAAAAGCTCCAACGGTTGGCCAGCACAATCGTGAGGTCATGAAGGACCTCCTTGACTACGACGACGCAGCCTTTGCGGCTGCTGCTGCGAGTGGCGCCTTCGGATGATGCCGGCTCGCTTCGGCGACCTCGCCGGTGGCGCTCTCGTTACTGGTGGGACGGGGGGAATTGGTCGCGCCATTGTCGAGCAGCTTGTTGGTGAAGGCGCAGCTGTCACCTTTACCTTTCGCTCGAATGCTGCTGCTGCAGTTGCGTTGGTTGCCGGCCTTCAGGCCGAAGGTCACCGTATTGCAGCAATTGAACTCGACCTCGCCGACAGCGACCACTGCACTCGCGTTGTTGAAGTTGCGGCCAACAACTTCGGCGGCCTTCACACCCTCATCCACGCTGCTGGCCCCCATGTGCCACAAGTCCATCTTTCCAAAGTGACCCCTGCGGCCTTTGCCCACCAGGTTGAGCGCGAGATCGCTGATACCTTCAATGTGATCCACCCAGCGCTTCCCCATTTGCGAGCAGCGCAAGGGTCGATCGTTGCGGTCACCACAGCAGCAACCGCTCGCTATCCCGTTCGCGATGGACTCTCCGCTGCACCAAAGGCCGCTATTGAGCAATTGGTCCTCGCACTTGCCGTTGAAGAAGGTCGCTTTGGCGTCCGAGCCAATTGTGTTGGACCCGGCATGTTGACCGACGGCATGGCAGAGCGTTTGATGGCCTCCGGCGACCTCGATGAGGCGGCACTGGCCGTGACAAAAGCCAATATCCCACTCCGCAGGTTCGGTCGAGCAACTGACATCGCCGAAGCGGCGTGCTTTTTGGCAAGCCCAGGTGCGAATTTCATTACCGGCCAACTGCTTCGAGTCGATGGTGGCTACAGCGTCTGACTGCCCCGACGGAGCAGGTCGCACAGCGCTGAAGTAGCGACATTTCTTCCCGTCAACAGCACGACCGTCTCGGAGTTGGCGTCAATGAGCCCCTCATCAATGGCGGCGAGGCCAACTGCAGCCGATGCTTCAATCGCAAGGCCAAGTTCTCGCTGAGCAGTAACCACCCCTCGAGCAATCGCTGCTTCGTCGACCAACACGACGCGGGTCTTGGCCGCACGAGCAATAGCCAAGGTGACAGAACCTGGCTCAAGATCGCCAGCAAGTCCATCTGCAGCAGTTACTCCGTCGTGAAAGGGCAACCCATACAGCGCGCCATACAGCGCGGCGTTCGTTGCTGGCTGGACCCCAACGATCTCGACACTTGTTCCTTGCGCACCAATAATGGTGCCAGCCAACAGTCCGCCACCACCGACGGGCACGACCACGCGTGACAGCGTTGGGGCCTGGGCTAGGAGTTCTTCCAACAGTGTTGCTTGACCCGCAATGACCTGGGGATCGTTGTAGGGGGAAATGAAGGCTGCATTGCCATCTTCCGCCCGTTCAAGCGCATGGCGCTCTGCTGCTTCGTAGCCTTGCCCGAACTGAACAATCGTTGCGCCACTCACGCGAAGCTTGTCCACCTTGGCTGGCGACGCGGTTTCGGGAACAACAATTGTGGCAGCAATACCGAGAAGGCGACTGGCAACGGCAATACCGAGCCCATGGTTGCCTGCCGAGACAGTGAGTACTGACGAGCTTCGCCCCTCTTGTTGGACGCTATGGAGTGCAGCAAGCGCTCCGCGAATTTTGAAGCTGCCGGTTGGTTGGCTCGTTTCGTCTTTCACCAGCACTGTTCGCTCACCCAGCGACAAAGTAAGCAGTCGTGTTGGAGGCAAGTAGTTCCGCACGACCGCTGAGGCGCGAGCAAGATCTTCCGTCGTTGGGGCACTCACCTGTCGCTGTGCGTTGGCCACGTCACATCCTCCCATGATGAACTGGCGGGCGCTACGTTCAATGCGTGAGCCACGCATGAGTCTGTCCACCCTTCACGCAGTTGAGCTCGGTGTTGGCGCCTTCATTGCCACCAACCTTGACAACCTCGTAGTCTTCTCGACCCAGATTTGCCTTGCTCCTGCACATCGACGCAAGTCGGTTGCCCTTGGACAATTCATCGCCTCGGTATTGGTGGTTGGAATGTGTGTGGGGCTCAATCATGTCCTCATTGAAATTCCGCTGTGGTCCTTTGGACTCCTCGCCGCCGTGCCATTCGTCCTGTGTGTACGAAGTGCAATGGCACTTCGGCGACCAACCGCGGAACCAGCAGTCGTCAAAGGCCTCATTGGTGCCGCACTTGTGACCTTTGCCATCTCCGCCGACAATGCCGCAAGCTACTTACCGCTCCTTCGTGCTGGCGATGGCACAACGGAACTCCTCCTAGCTGGAACCTTGTGTGGGCTCTTTGCGTTCCTCGTTGGCCTCGCTGCACTCATTGCCCGATCCTCCACTGCAGAACGAGTGGTTCGCGCTGTTGGTCGTTATCTTGAGCCGCCGCTGTATGGGGCGCTCGGCGTTGCAGTGCTGTACGCCACCGGCATCATCTAAACCGCGCTCGACAGGCCTCCATCGAAGTTGATGCCGACGCCGGTGACATAACTCGAACGAGGTGAGAGCAAAAATGCCCCGAGGTCGGCGAATTCACGCGCCGATCCCATTCGGCCCAAGGGGATTTGTGTCGCTTTCGCGAGTTGGTCAGCCAGGGTGTCAACGTCTTGGCCCATGGCTTCTGCTCGGCGCACCCATTGTTCAGAGTGGGCAAAGCCAACAAGAATTGCATTGACCCGAATACCTTTCGGTCCTAAATCTTTCGATGCTGCTTTTGTGAAGGCAAGACCGGCCGCTCGAGAAACCGACGTCGGCACCGTAGATGCACCAGGGTGCTTTCCGGCGATTGCAAGCACATTGACAATTGCTCCGCCCTGGCGGCTCAGCGACTCAGAGAACAGTCGAGTGGTGCGGATGGCGGCGAAGAGCTTGAGGTCGAGGTCTTCGGCCCACTCCGCATCGGTTGCCACCTCAACCGACATCGATGCCGACTTTCCCGCATTGTTGACCAGTCCGTCAACGCGACCAAATCGTTCCAAGACAGCCGCAGCAAAGTCATCGAGTTCTTCAGGCTTTGTCACGTCAACCGCCATAGCGAATACTGCAGGTTGCCCCGCAGATTCCAACAGCTTCGACGCGGCTCGCTCAACTGCTTCAGGTCGTCGGCTACAAATCGCCACCGAGGCGCCCTCTTCGACGAGCAACTGCGCCAGCGCAAGTCCGAGACCTTCTGTTGCTCCAGTGAGCACAATGACCTTGTTGCGCAGTTCGAGATCCATGACGTCAACTACACCTTGCGCAAGGCGAACACTTTGATGTGTCGATGAGTTCGCGCTCCATAGGCCTCATACGGCTTTGCCAGTGAGGTAAACGACGACCAGGCGTGCTCTCGCTCCGCTCCTTCTAACTCTTGGGCTTGCACGGGAAATTCTTGGCCACGAATGGTCACAATGGCCGCAGTATTCGCCGACAAATTGAGCGCCCAAGCAGGGTGTTTCGTTTGACCAAAGTTGGAGCCAACAACCAAGAGCGCGTCACCTTGTGGCAGGTAAACGAGCGGGGTCGTGCGGGCAAGTCCTGACGTTCGTCCAGTAGTTGTGAGCAAGAGCATTGGAGAACCAAACGGGCCAAGAACGGTGTATCGGCCGTTGCTTCGGACGAGCACCTTTCGGTCAAGTGGGACGAGTCGACGAATAGTGGCCGAACCAATAGTCGAGGCAGCGAATCGCTGCAGCAGTTTCGCAAGTGAGGTGTCAGACGCACCCCATCTCCCATCAGGAAATGGACTGTTGCGAAAGGCAGTATCTAGTTCGTGAAGATCCACACTTTGAGCCTAGAACGGTGATGCGTGAAGCCCTCGCATCCACGCTGCG
>CANFJV010000009.1 GCA_947447225.1 Acidimicrobiaceae bacterium | reverse complement strand
CGGAATTCGAGTTCGTAGTGATTGTCGTTGCGGTCGACTTCCAAGATGAGGCGAGTCGACAATGCATTGACGACACTCGCGCCCACGCCGTGGAGACCACCGGACACCTTGTAGCCGCCTCCGCCGAACTTTCCACCGGCGTGCAGCACGGTGTAGACGACTTCGGCTGCAGATTTGCCCTTGTAGCTCTTGTGTTCGTCAACGGGAATGCCGCGACCGTCGTCAGAAACCTTTACGCCGCCATCAGCGAGGAGGGTGACTTCGATCTTCGTGCAGTGACCCGCCATGGCTTCGTCAACCGCGTTGTCGACGATCTCCCAGATGAGGTGGTGCAGACCGCTTGCTCCGGTTGAGCCAATGTACATACCAGGCCGAACTCGGACAGGCTCTAGGCCCTCGAGGACGGTAATGGCACTTGCGTCGTAACTATCTTTCGGCGTCACAGCACCTGCTCGAGCTTTGTTACCACGGGCGCGGCCTCCAGATTCCAATTTCGTTTATTCATGGGCGGTTCGCTGACCCGGTCGGCCTTGCGATACCCATGATGAGTATTTACCAAGTCTACCCGATGGACCCTTGACTCCACGTGTTCATCGCGGCCGGACAACAACGGAAATTGCGCTTGGGGCGTCAATTCCTTGAGCTCTGGCCGTCTCGCGAATTTGTGGCCAAGACACTTTGAGATGGGTTGCGTAGTCAGCACGGTCACACCGTACGGTCACGGTGTCGCTTTCCACTTTGAGCGGGGCAGAAACGGCAGAAACTTCCTCGCCAACGAGGGTCGGCCAGTGGTCGATCAGGTCGGTCAGGGTTTTGGCTGACGTCTGGGTGATGCGGCCCAGAATGCGGCTCAGTGATGTTGAAATCGCCGTGGGTCCGTCGCCTGAGTACCAGGCGCGCTTAGTCACTGGTCACCCCAAGTGTTGCCACATCAATAACGGTTGCCGCCTGGACGTCACGAGGCAGCGGAACGGCGGAAGAAATGATGGTTTGCCCCAGTGGCAGCGCGGCCACGAGGCGCCGGGCACGATCAGGGTCAAGTTCGCTGAACACGTCATCGAGAAGCAAGGTTGGGGGACGCCCATGGTGGCGAGTGACGAATTGGTGCACCGCAAGGCGCACACTCAACGCCAAGCAGCGCTGCTCACCTTGGGAAGCCTGCGTGCGGGCGTCGCGACCATTGACCAACATGAGCAGGTCGTCGCGATGTGGACCAACGGTCGTTTGAGCTCGACGAACATCATCGGGCCGAGCGCGGAACAATGCTGCTCGAAGATCGCCGGAAAATGATGGGGTGTAGGCCAGTGACGCCGACTGTGAGTTGGTCTCTTCGGTAGCAAGTGCGACATAAGCAGCAGCCACTTCTGGTTCGAGATCAGCGATGAGTTGGGTGCGAAGCGAGATGAGTTGCGTTCCAGCAACACTGAGCCGTTCATCCCAAATCTCAAGCGTGGACTCGATTTCTGGCGTTAATTTGCCCTTGGCTTGCTTGAGGAGGGCTCCGCGCTGGCGCAAAATTCGCTCCACCGTCTCAATCAGTTGTCCAGCTGCGGGTGACAAGACAGCGAGTGCATCATCGAGCAGATCTCGTCGCCCCGAAGGACCGCCGCGAACAACGAGGATGTCATCTGGGGTGAATGTCGTGACGGTGAAAGCTTGCGCCAGGTCGCTTTTGGTCTGAACGGGTTGCTTGTTGATCAGCATTTTGCCCGGACCAGTGCGATTGATCGCCGCGTCAATGATTGTGTCTCGACTATGGCGACTGATCGTGCCATGCAGGTAGGCCGTGGCTTCGTGTTGGCGGACGAGGACTTCTTTTGTCGCGCCCCGGAAACTTCGGGCACTTGCAAGGTAGGAAATAGCTTCGAGCACCGTGGTTTTCCCAGTGCCATTTGGCCCGAGCAGAACCGTTGTTCCCTCGAGGTCCGGTTGAAAGCGCGCCTCTCGAAAAATCCGAAAGTCCTGCAGATCGAGGCGAGTGAGCCCCACGTTGGCCTAGGGCACTCGAACGGGCATCAGCAGGTAGCGGAAATCTGCCTGCTCGGCACTGCGAACGGTTGCTGGACGGCTGGCGTCGGTGCTCTCGATGAGCACTTCATCGGACAAAATCGCGTCGATGCCGTCGATCAAGTAGGTCGGGTTGAACGCAATGGTGAAGTCGTCACCGGTGAAATCGCCATCGACGGTCTCACTCGCGTCGCCATCAGCTGATTGCACGGTGATGTCAACCCCACCAGCTCGCATTGAGAGCCGCACCGGAGTGGTGTTGTCCCGGACGAGCAGTCGCACACGCCGAAGAGCGCCCATGAGGCTTTCTTTTCCAAGAAGAAGTTGATTTGGGTAGCTCTCGGGGATGAGTTGGCGGTAGTCGGGGTACGTGCCCTCAAGAAGTCGAGTGGAAATCGTCACATTGCCGGTAGTGAAGGAAATTTCATTCTTTGATGCAGCAATGCCCACGGTTGCGCCATCTTGGGCGGCATTGGTGAGGCGCTGCAACTCAGTAAGGGAACGAGCGGGAACCAAGATGTCTTCGTCGGAAACCACACCAGTACTGACGGCGAGGTCACGAAGCGCCAACCGGTAGGAGTCTGTTGCGACCATGCGAAGCACGTTGTCGGTGGTGGTGAACAACACACCGGTCAGCAGTGGGCGGGCATCGTCATTCGACGAGGCGCGAACGACTTGGCGTAGTCCTTCCGCAAGAGCACTTGCGTCAATGGCGGACATAGGTGCACTCGCTGCAGCAACATTTGGAAACTCTGCTGCCGGGTAGGCACGAATTCCAAAATGAGAACGAGCGGCAGCAATGTCGACTCGGTCATCAGTTGCTTCAATGGTCAACGCGCCTGGTTCGAGGGAACGGACAATGTCAGCGGCCAACTTTGCCGGAACAACTGCGCTGCCATCAGTAATACCAATGACTTCGAACTGCACACGAATGGCGAGGTCTAAGTCAGTACCAGTGACGGTCAGTTGGTTTCCCTCACACTGGAGCAAGAGGCCAGAAAGGACTGCAGAAGCTCCGCGACTTGCAACAGCACGGCCTGCTGTGGCGAGTGCTTCAGCGAGTGAATCACGCTCAGATCTGAATTTCACTTGGGCTCTCTTTCATTCACCGATCGGCCTCAACAAGGTAGATCGTAGTTATACGTAGTAGTAATAGGTCCTGTGGATTGTGTATAAGTGTTCGTTTTCCCAGTTCACGACTGATTTCCGTTATCCACTGGCTTGAGCGCAATTGTGGAGGAAAATAGACGAGTCTTCAATGGTGACCAAATTCCTGTGGACAACGGTCGGTCCATCCCCAACTTGCACACAAGCCATTCACAACTACTCCCGACCTGTTTCCACAGGATACGCACTGTTTCGCAAGCCTGCTTCAAGCTTGGTCACCTGGTCGTAAATGGCTTTGCGCTCACTCATTTGACCTTCAATCTTGCTGCACGCATTGATGCAGGTGGTGTGATCTCTGCCACCAAAGACTCGACCCATCATGGGGTAGGAGTACTCGGTTAGCGATCGAACGAGATACATCGCAACATGGCGAGCGGTTACGAGGGGGCGAACACGTTTCGGCCCAATGAGCTCTTCAACCGTGAAGCCATAGGTCTCCGCAACTGCTTCGAGAATGTGGTCTGGGGTAATAGTTCGGGTCGCATTGTCTTGGATGAGGTCAGCCAACCTTGTTTGGGCCAAGGCCAACGTGATGGGTTGTTGACCAATTCGTGCGGTGGCGACAACTCGGGTGAGTGCACCTTCTAGCTCTCGAATGTTGTCTCGAACATTGGTGGCGATGAAATTCAAGACATCGTCTGGGACATGGACGGTCTCGCGCTCAGCCTTGGTGCGCAAGATGGCGAGGCGAGTTTCTAAGTCCGGTGGGTCGATTTCGACCAGAAGTCCAGCGAGCAACCGGCTACGAAGGCGATCTTCTAAGTCTTCAATGGATTTTGGCGCTCGGTCGGAGGTAAGCACGATTTGCTTACCAGCTTGTTTGAGATCGTTGTAGGTGTGGAAGAGCTCTTCTTGGAGTCCTTCTTTGTTCTGCATGAATTGCACGTCGTCAATGAGCAAGACGTCGCACTCTCGGTAGTGCTTTTTGAAGTTTGCTGCGGACTTTCCGACACGAATGGCATCGACGTAGTCGTTCAAGAAGGTTTCGGTGGTGACGTAGAGCACTCGATAACCCCGGTAGTTCTCCAAGATGTAGTTGCCAATGGCATGGAGCAGGTGGGTTTTTCCAAGACCCGAAGCGCCGTAGATGAACAACGGGTTATACACAGCCCCTGGAACCTCGGCTGTTGCTTGGGCGGCAGAACATGCCAGCCGGTTTGAAGAGGCCGACACAAAGTTGTCAAACGTAAATCGTGGATCAACGCCGACATTTGATCCGAGCGTTCCCGATGTTGGTCGAACCGGTGAAGGCTTGCGCTGGACCGGTGCTTCAGGCACTTCTTCGACCACTACCGGTGAGCACAACAGTTCATCAATAAACACCTCGACATCAAAGGGTTCTTCACCTTCTACTGCAAGTGATTCGGTAATGAGGGGAAGGAAACGACTTACCACCTGGTCGCGAACCACTTCGTCGGGAACGGCGAGTCGCAAGACGTCGCCGCGCAAATCCACAGGGGTGATCTTCGACAAAAACATCGTCCACACCATCTCAGAGACCTGACCGCGTAAGGCTTCGGAGCAGTTCTCCCAAAGTTGATCAACGTTTTCCACAAGTTCCTCCGACGCAACGACGCCCACGTCATCCACAACGTTATCCACAGGTGTGGAGAGTGACACGTTGCAGGGTGGGAAGGGCAACCTACACGCGATTTCACCATGCTGCCAGAGGGGGTCGCGATCTGACCTAACATAGGTGGGCTGCCTCGAACGCCTCCGTTCGACGTAGTACTCCGCACCGGTGGGCAACTCTTCCAACCCCCACCTTCGCAGCGAAAGGCCGAACACGTGAAGCGTACCTTCCAACCAAATTCTCGCCGTCGGGCAAAGAAGCACGGATTCAAAGCACGGATGTCCACCCGTGCAGGCCGTGCCGTCTTGAAGGCTCGTCGCCTCAAGGGCCGTCACCGCATCAGCGCCTAGTTTCCTTGTCCGGCCAGTCGGTCGGGAGCGTGCAGCATCGATCGCTCTTCGACGCATTGCGACGACCAAAGGGAAGGGCCTCCCGAGGTCCAATCCGGGTGAGTTTCATCCCAGGAGACCACGGGAATGGACTAACGCGCCCCCATGTCGCCTATGCGATTGATAAGCGCTGCGGCAATGCGGTTCACCGCAACCTGCTTCGCCGTCGACTCCGGGCGATTGTGGCCGACGTTGCTCGTGACCTTCACCCTGGCGCCTATCTCGTGCGAACTGAGCCCGCTGCCCAAGAGCTGAGTTTCCAAGATCTTGCGTCCATCGTTGCTCCGACGGTTGTTGCAGCGGGAACAAAGGGATCACAACTATGAAAACCCCAACTTTTCAAGCAAAAATCGCCCTCAAGGCCATTGCGTTGTATCAGGCTGCCCGATCTGGACGCCCTTCGCCGTGCCGTTTTCACCCTTCATGTTCTGTGTATGGGGCTGAAGCAATCTCCGTCCATGGGGCAGCAAAGGGGACTTGGCTTGCCCTTCGCCGCATTGTTCGTTGTCAACCCTTTGCCGCTCATGGCTATGACCCAGTCCCCGCCCCGACTTTGAGGAGTTCGAACCACTCATGACCCACGCGCTCATCTCAGCCGGAATCTTCCAATCAATTGGCCACAGCATTTCGGTGATCTTTCACCCACTGTTGGTGCTGTTTGCCACGATTCTCTCCACCATCTATGGCGTTATCCCCAACTACGCCTTAGCAATTTCGGCACTCACCCTCGTGATTATGGCGATTTTGACCCCGCTCACGGTCAAATCGACCAAGTCGCAGATCGCCATGCAGCGCATTCAGCCAGAAATGAAGAAGCTGCAGCTGAAGTACAAGGGCTCCACCGACAAGGTGGCCATGAACGAAGAGATGATGGCGCTGTACAAAGAGCACGGCGTCAACCCATTGTCGGGTTGTTTGCCAGTTCTGGCTCAAGCCCCGTTCATGTCGGTTCTCTACTTCGTGATTCGTGGTCTTACCCACATGACGCCAGGTCTGAATGGTGTGGCAGAAAAATCGTCGCCGCAATATATTCCACATTCTTCACAGATGTACCACGATTTGATTGCTTCTAACGGTCATATGGTCTCTTTTGGAGTTGACCTTGCAAACCACCCATTCTCCCCTGGCTTAACGGTTGCTCAACGCATTCCGCTGTTCGCGCTGATTGGCGCTGCAGTAGGGCTTCAGTACGTATTGATGTGGCAAATCAAGAAGAATCTTCAGACTGGAAATCAAGGTCCGCAGCAGATGCAGACTATCCAGCGAATCATGCCACTTTTGTTCGCTTACATTTACTTCATTGTTCCTGCTGCACTGACGGTCTATTTTGTGGTTTCCAACATAGTTCGCGTACTGACACAGGACCTGATGTTCCGAACCGGTGTGGTGAAGCGACCACAAAACAAAGCAGCCGAGCGGGTCATCCCTGCCACGGCAAAAGAATCCGGGTCGGCCAAGAACCAGAGCAAGTCGGCATCGACCGAAAACTCTGACACGCAGGGCGCGGCGAAAGCCCACCCTCGATCCAAAGACAAACGGAAGCGGAGAGATCGCTAATGGAATGGGTAGAAGTCACAGCAGCCAATATTGAACAGGCAACCGAATCAGCACTACGCCAACTTGGCGTTGAAGCAGACGATGCAGAAGTCATTGTTGTCTCGGAGCCAACAAAGGGTTTGTTCGGTCGCATGCGGGGTGAAGCACGGGTGAAAGCTCGCGTTCGTCCAGCTGGTCCACGCCCCAAGCGCAATCGAAACCGCCGGGAACGCACCTCTGAGCGCTCCGGTGGAGAACAGCGACAACCACAGCAGAAGAAGGAAAAGCCAGCAGCAGAGGGCGAAAAGCCCCGTAATGCCGGTTCGAAGCAAGGTCGAGGAAACAACAGCGGGCGCAGCCAGCAAGGTGAGCGCCGTCCAAACCAAGAGGAGCGAGAGATGGCAGATGGCATCACCCTGGAAGAGCAAGCAAAGGTCGGACAAGAGTTCCTAAAGGGCCTACTCGATGCCTATGGCTACGAAGCCAGTGTCGAAATCCGCAAGCTTGATGACGAAACACTTGAACTTGCCGTCACCGGCGAAGAGCTTGGCCTGTTGGTTGGGCCACGTGGCACCACCTTGGCTGCACTTCAAGATGTCACCCGCACGGTGGTGCAGGCGAAGTTCACTGCCCGCACCGATCGCATCCTGGTTGACGTGGCGCAATACCGTGAGCGCCGTGTTGCTGCACTTCGCCGCTGGATTGCTGGCATTGCTGAAGAAGTGAAGACCTCCGGCGAAGAGCGTGCACTCGAGCCAATGTCACCTGCGGACCGCAAGGTCATTCACGATGCGGTGAACGAAATCGAAGGCGTGGAGACGCGTTCAGAGGGTGAAGATGCCCGCCGTTATGTGGTCCTCGTCCCTGCTGACTGACCAACTCCACGTCGTTAGTGTTTACCAGTAAGGACTTTTCCGTCCTTGGCCGTGCTGCATTGCAGCAGGCCTATGACTTTGGACTCCTTGGTCCCGGCTCAGTTGAGGCACACATCGACCATGCCTTGGGCTATGGCGATGTGGCCAACCAAGTGGGTGCCCTCACTACTGGTCGTGTTGCTGACCTTGGTTCAGGTGGGGGCCTTCCTGGCCTTGTGTTGGCTGAAGCATGGCCAGAGTCCAACTTTGTTCTCATTGATGCGGCGGAGCGCCGATGTGCATTCTTGAGTGCATCAGTTGAGGAGATGGGAATTGACGAGCGGGTGACGGTACGCCGAGGTCGTGCAGAAGAACTCGGCCATGCAGCAGATCTTCGTTCCACTTTTGAGGTCGTCGTCGCTCGATCCTTTGGTCCCCCACCGGTTCTGGCTGAATGTGCTGCCCCATTGCTCAAGCTTGGCGGCTGGATGATTGTCTCTGAGCCGCCATCAAGTGAAGCCACCGAACAGCGCTGGCCTGAAGAAGGTTTAGCCCTCCTTGGATTCTCTGGTCCTACCCCGGTCAAGTCCGATCGGCATTTCGTTGCCATCCAAAAGATCGCGGAGACAGAAGATCGTTACCCGAGAAGAGTCGGTGTGCCTGGAAAGCGGCCCCTCTTCCCCATTATTGACCGAGTGGCCGACTAAAGCCCACGCTCCAATCACCTCGAGCACATCCACCTAAGGTGCCTGCGGCTGTAAGTGTTTCACGTGAAACATCACCTACTGCGAGTTGGGACCCTGTGTTCTTGGGCCTATGGCGATGGCTACCCCCTCGACCTCAACAGGGTGCTCAAGCCACGCACCTCCATCTCTGGCTATGAAGTGGGGGACTGTCGTCGGTCATTCCCCCGCTTTTGAAATGTTTCACGTGAAACATCAATCATGCTTCAATGGAAGTATGGCGGCCGACAAGAACACAACACACCCAACACTGATAGTTCGGCCGCTTGGTCCGTCAGATCTTGAGCGCCATGCGGCGATCATGGGCAATCCAGAGGTTGTCCGCTATCTCTACGAAGAACCCCTGTCGTCGGCTGAGGCAGAAGTCCATCTTTCTCGGCGATTTGCCTCTGGTCCGTTGGAACAAGGAGAGTGGCGCAACTTCGCTGTTGACGTGAATGATCGCCTCATTGGCGAAGTTGGATTTACCCTGAAGTCGGTGTTGCATCGAGAGGCCGAGGTGGGGTATTTCTTTGACCCAAGTTCGAGCGGCCACGGATACGCCACAGCTGCAGTGGCGTTGATGGTGGACTGGTGTTTCAGTGAGCTCAAGGCCCATCGAGTTGTTGGTCGGCTTGACGCTCGAAATGTGCGCTCAGCCTCCTTGCTGGCTCGATTGGGGTTTCTCGCAGAAGGAACCTTTCGAGAAAATGAGTTCGTGAAGGGGGAGTGGACCGATGAACTGGTCTACGCTGTACTTGAGCACGAGTGGGCGGAAGTTCAGCCACAGCTGACCCTTCCTCTCGCGATGTTTCACGTGAAACCTGAAGCACCAGTGTTCGACTGAATCGCACCCGATGTTTCACGTGAAACATCTGCAATGGTGTTCGCCTGCCGGTTGACCAATCTTGCGGCATGCGACAGGATAGTGATCTAACAAACGGAGAGGCCAATGATCTTTAAACGACGAGATCGAGATGCCGAAGACGGCGAACAGACCGAACCGCAGGCCGTCGTGGCCGAAGAGGGCGATTCAGTCACCACATCAGCACCCGAGATGGGCTCACCATCGGCATCCCGCCCAGAGCGCCCCGTCCGAGACCGTTCCGATAAGTTCTCTTGGGGCGAGGGCGACATTGTGATTGGGACCAACGTCTACGACGCGGTCACCACTGATGCCACTCCAGTGCCCGAAGACGACGACGAGGCTGACGAAGAGCCACTCCTTACACAAAGCGATGACGACCTCGATGACGAAGAAGACGACGAGACCGACGAGGTGGAGACGCCAACTGACGTCGACACACCGGTAGCTGGGGAGAAACCAGTACGGCCACTCCCCCGCGTCCTTGCGGTTGCTAACCAAAAAGGTGGCGTTGGTAAAACCACCACAACCATCAACTTGAGCGCTGGTTTGGCGGAACTCGGCTACCGAGTTTTGGTGATCGACTTGGATCCCCAGGGCAATGCCACGACGGGTCTTGGTATTGACGCCCGGAACTTTGAATTGTCGATGTATGACGTGTTGATGCGTGATGCGGACTTGGCTGATGTCATTGAGCCGACCAGCACGAAGAACCTGTTTGTTGCACCAGCCACTATTGACTTGGCTGGTGTGGAAATCGAACTGGTTCCCGCCTTTAGTCGTGAACAGAAGTTGAAGCGTGCCGTTGACCAGATCATTGAGGACTTTGACTTCATCATGATCGACTGCCCACCGAGTCTTGGTCTTATCACCATCAACGGTTTGGCCGCCGCAACTGAAGTGCTCGTCCCCATTCAGTGCGAGTACTACGCCTTGGAGGGCCTCGGCCAGCTCCTTCGCAATGTCAAGTTGGTGGCGTCGAATCTCAACCCAGCACTCGAAGTGACGACCATTGTCCTCACGATGTATGACGGGCGTACGAAGCTTGCGGCGGACGTGGCGAGCGAAGTGCGCAATCACTTCCCCAATGAAGTGTGTGCATCGGTGATCCCCCGAACGGTGCGGTTGTCAGAGGCACCGTCATTCGGTCAACCCATCACCAGTTTTGACCCGAGCTCACGTGGGGCCCGGGCGTATCGGAATCTTGCCAGGGAGGTAAGCAATGGCGCGACCAAGCGGACT
Organism: Acidimicrobiaceae bacterium; assembly: GCA_947447225.1. GTDB lineage: Bacteria > Actinomycetota > Acidimicrobiia > Acidimicrobiales > RAAP-2 > CAIQEU01. Next base: position 20,835 of record CANFJV010000009.1, on the reverse strand, counting down.
CGGTAAAGGCCTCGGGGCCCTTATCCCGACTGAAGTAGCAAACGACAACACCTCGGCCCTCAGAGAGGTGCCAATTGGGGCAATCAAGCCCAACACCTACCAGCCACGTTCAGTCTTTGATGAAGAGGCGATGAGCTCGCTCGCTGCGTCGATCAAAGAACTTGGCGTCTTGCAGCCAATCTTGGTTCGCCCTCTCGAGGGCCAAGAGCATGCCTATGAGCTCATTGCTGGTGAACGACGTTGGCGTGCCGCCCGTCGTGCGGGTCTCCAGACCATTCCTGTGCTTGTTCGTGACGCCATCAACGACCTGTCGAGCCTTGAGCAGGCGCTGGTGGAAAACGTCCAGCGTTCCGACCTCAACGTCTTGGAAGAAGCCGCGGCCTATCAGCAGCTGATTGACGAGTTTTCCCTCACCCATGACCAAGTGGCTCAGCGAGTGGGGAAGAGCCGGGTGTCCATCACCAACACCCTTCGCCTGCTGCAACTCCCAACCTCGGTCCAAAGCCTGGTTGCGGATGGAACCTTGTCTGCTGGTCATGGTCGTGCGTTGCTCGGTGTCACCGATCGGGCTGAGCAAGAGGCCCTCGTTGCTCGTTGCTTGGCCGAAGACCTTTCCGTTCGTCGCCTTGAAGCCATCGTCCGTGGCGATGAGCCAGTTGACGAGACCACCTCTTTGGTTGAGGGCGCAACGACAACAACAAGTGGTGCACTTCGTCGTATGCCTGACCCAATGGTGCTTGAACTTGAAGAGTTGTTGTCAGATCACCTCGCCACCCGGGTCAAGGTGGACTTGAAGAAGACTCGAGGCAAGCTCATGGTGGAGTTCGCCACCTTGGAAGACCTGGAGCGCATCTATCGAGCCATGCTGGGGAGTACTTCACCTCAGGGTTAACTCATGGTTCACCTGTGGAAAAGTGAAGGTTGAGGTTCATCCACAACCTTAACCACAGGTTGTGGATTGTTGAAAACCTGTCACGAAGTTGTCACGAAACCTCAAGTTGAGGGTGGAGTGACCTCGATACCTTGGTTGAGGTTGCGCTCAGTTAGTTGACTGATGCGGTGTTTGCCGAGTTGTCGGCCGTGATTGCTGTTGCGATTGCCATCGCCACTCCACGCACACCACCGAGGGTTTCCAGGTTGAAGGGGAGCTCCATCAGCACGGCGATCATGAGTGTTTCACGGAGCAACGGAAGGGCCATACCCACCACGGTGTTCTCTGACTCCTCGTGGCCAGGAAGCGAAGTCAGCAACTTGGCTGCGAGTGCTTTTCCTCGAACTGACTCGTAGGTGTAGCCACTATAGAACAGTGTTCTACAATGGTTCCGCTCCAGGGTGGGGGAAATGCCGAGATAGAGATCGACGCCGAGACTATTGGCGGCAGCTGGGTCGGTGCGCTCGTCGCCGTCGAGGCAATGCACCGTCAGGCCAGCGTTCACCAACTCGTGTTGAATGGCGTCGAGTAGCGCGCGCTCAACCCCGAGCGACGATAGGCCAATCACCTTGTACTGCGCGGCGGCCGACTGACTCCTGAGGAGCTCGCTGTCTCTCACGGCGCTTACTGATCGGGCCAGTTCGCTTCGACCACCAAGGCGCAAAAGCTGATCAATGGTCGCCGGTCCTGCTTTTCCATCCGGAACCAGACCAATGTTTTCCTGGAATTCCGCAACGGCGTGCGCCGTGAGACCGCCAAAGATTCCGTCAACCCGGTCGGTGTCAAAACCAAGGGCACAGAGGCGTTGTTGCAGATCGGCCACGTCATCGCCACGAAGCATGGGCGAGCAGTGCTCGAGGGGTCGACTGCCAAGGACATGGCCGGCTTCAAGTAGCACCAACCAAGTGGCGCGATCGACCACCCCAGAAATGGGCAGTCCACGTCGTCGTTGAAACGCTTCAACTGCGGCTTTCGTGGCAGAGCCAAACACCGCGACATCGTCGCGAGAAGACTGGAGGCCAAGGGCCTCCAGTCGTTCACGCAGTTCCGTCACCGTGTGGCCAGTGCTTCCCTCGTGTAAGGGCAAGGCTGGCTCGTTGACTACAGAAATTCAGCCAACTCCTGGACGAGGGCGCCCTTTGGCTTTGCGCCGACGAGTCGCTTCACTGCTTGGCCGTCTTTGAAGACAATGAGGGTTGGAATGCTCATGACGTCAAAGCGACGAGTGATGTCCAAGTTCTCATCAATATTGAGCTTGGCAATGGTCACGCCAGCGTTTTCTGCCGCAATTTCATCAAGAATTGGGGCAATCATCTTGCAAGGACCGCACCATTCGGCCCAGAAGTCCACCACGACCGCGCCGGATGCAGCGCCGATCTGCTCATCAAATGTTGCGTCCGTCAAGTTGATCACGTGCTCACTCATGGTGCACCTTTCGTTGGTCAGCGAATCTATAACGCCAAAATGGGGCGCATTGTTCCCGGGTGGCTACTGGCCTTGGCCCTCAAGCCAACGCTCGGCATCAATGGCGGCCATGCAGCCCGACCCAGCAGAAGTAATGGCCTGGCGGTAGACATGGTCTTGGACATCGCCACAGGCAAAGACGCCTTCAACGGTGGTGCGAGACCCAACGCCCATTTCAATGTAGCCATTGTCGTGCAGACCAAGTTGGCCCTTGAACAAGTCGGTATTTGGAACGTGACCAATAGCGACGAAAATTCCTGTCACTTCCAAGGTTCCCGCTTGACCAGTTGCGGTGTCGACCGTGGCCAAGCGCTCCACTTTGGAGGCACCAATGACTTCAGTGACCGCCGTATTCCAGTGGACTTCGATCTTTTCGTTCGCAAGAGCACGTTCTTGCATGATCTTTGATGCCCGGAGGCTGTCTCGGCGGACCAACAGGTGGACCTTGGAGGCAAAGCGAGTTAAGAAAATGGCTTCTTCGAGTGCTGAGTCACCGCCACCAACAACGGCAATTTCTTGGCCTCGGAAGAAGAAGCCATCGCAGGTGGCACAGGTCGAAAGCCCATAGCCAAGCAAGCGTTCTTCACCGGGCACGCCAAGCATGAGTGATCGTGCACCAGTTGCGACAATGACGGCGTCGGCCACATAGGTGGGCTCGTCACTGCCGACGTAGATCGAAAACGGTGAAGCGGAAAAGTCGACCTTGGTGACCTTGGCGGTGACGAGATCTGCGCCAAAACGAAGGGCTTGTTCGCGCATTTGGCTCATGAGTTCTGGTCCGGTAACTCCAGTTGGGAAACCAGGGAAGTTCTCAACCTCGGTCGTGAGCATCAACTGGCCACCTGGTTGATCAGACGTCGACGAAGGCTCGCCTTCAATGACCACTGGCTCAAGCTGTGCTCGAGCGGTGTAGATCGCAGCGGTAAGACCAGCTGGACCTGAACCAATAACGACGACTTTTCGGCGCTCAGTCACGCAGGCCCCCTTCTACTTCTTGGTGATGCTTGTTAAAGACATACAGACCAGCGCCGAACAACACGGCGCCAATGATGGCGTAACTCGCCCAGACGTGGCCGTGGAAGAGATAGACGTTGAAGAACCGGATGGCACCAACCGAGGCCACCACAATGGCCAAAATGGCGACCGACACCATAAGCAGGCCAAACACGATCGCTCGTGCGGCAATGATGATGGGGCGAACGACCTTGGTGTGGACGCGATCGACAAACTCATCGATCAGATCTGCGGCCTTTCCCGGGAGTTCCTCGGCGAAGCCGGCGTTGTCGTCAGCGTTGCTCATGCCACCAACCTACAAGACGCTGCTTGCAGGTGCGGTTGCCTACTTCGCCGTGAGGTAACACACCCCAATAAGTCCTGGTCCACCATGGGTGCCAACGACTGGCCCGAGGTCCGAGATGACAAGGTCAGTGCCAAGGTCGACGTCGGCCAACATGTCGGTGACGACCGACAAGTCCGAAGCATCACCGTGGACAATGGCGACCCGCTCGAACGGTCCAGCAGTGCGAATCTTGTCGACCAAGTACTTGAGCGCCCGACTTCGGGTGCGTTGCTTGGACTCTTCTTCAACCACACCATCTCGCAGTTCCAAGATGGGCTTAATCGACAACACAGAACCGAGAAGTCCCTTGGCGCCACCAACTCGGCCTCCTTTGACCAAGTGGTCCAAGGTGTCGAGCACGCCGAGTACGTGCGTGCGAGAGATTGCACTTTCAATCGCTTCAGTAATGGTGTTGAGATCTGCACCTGACTTGGCCAAGTCTGCCGCCACAAGCACAACGAGGCCTTGGGCCATGGTCACGGCCTTTGAGTCAATAACCGTGACGGGAAAACCATCGGTGCGGCTGTCGGCAGCAGTTCTCGCTGACTGGTAGGTCCCCGACAATGCGGCGGACAAGTTGACGACGACGACACCGTCGTAGCCAGCCTCTTTGGCCTCGTCATAGGCCTTGGCGAACGCACCTGGTGAAGGAGCTGCGGTCTCAGGGAGCTCCTTGGCGGAGCGGCACAGGTCCCAGAACTGCGTTGGGGTGAGCTCGACTCGGTCGGTGTATTCGTGGTCACCAAAGCGAATCGACAGTGGAACAACGGTCACATCGCTTTGTTCAGCGAGTTGTGGACTCAAGTCACATGCACTATCGGTAACGATCTTGATCTTTGCCACAAGGCCCCCCTCGGCTGAACTCGTTGTCAGTCTGCCACGCCGACTAGGCCTAGCGTCGAAGCTATGGGCGCCGGCCAACTTCTTCTCGTCGCGGTTGGCGTCGAACAATGGCCACCAACAGCACCCAGTAGGTCGCACCACCAAGAATCGCTGCAAGGCCGAGGCGAAGGAGTAACCCCATCACGGTGACCGAGGTTGACAAGTTGATGGCAACGAGCACCACGACACTCATGACCAAACTTGACACCGTCACCCGAACAAGGGGCGTAAAGGTTCCCTTGGCGCCAAGACGCTTGGCCAAGGTCTTGATCCAGATGAGTCCACCAATGGCCGTCACTGAATAGGCAATGGAGTTCGCCAAGGCGAGTCCTGTGACCCCAAGTGGGCCAACAAGGCCAATGGCCAACAACACGGTGAGCGCATTTTCTGCCACATACAGCCAGAAGGCGTGGTGGCCACCATGGCGCGTCTGCATGGCTCGGATGACGAATTGGAACGTGCAAAAACCCGGCAAACCAAGGGCAAAGCCAGCCAAGGCATGTCCAGCCATCGTGGTTTGCTCGCCAACGGCGCCATTAATGGCAAAGAGCAATTGCACGAGTGGTGTCGCCACCAAAAACAGCATGAACGACAAGGGGATCACGAGGACCAGCATTTGTCGAAGACTGCGACCAAATTGACTCGACCAAGCCTCCTCATCGTCGCGTGCATAGGCAGTGGCGAGTGCGGGGGTCATCGCACTCATGATGGAAATCGAGATCACGGCATAGGGGGTCTGGAAGAAAATCCACGCATAGCTATACGCACTCACTTGACCAGTCCCACCGAGGCCAAATGCCAGCGCCAGCACAATGAAGAGCGCAACTTGGTTGCAGATCACGAGTCCAAGGGTCCACGAAGCGAGTTTGGCCGTGGCATGGATGGCCCGGTCTTTGAGCGTCAAGTTCCACCAGAGGTTCTTCACATTGGCTTTGGCCAGAAACGGCAAGAGCAGGAGCGCTTGGACAACAACGCCGGCGGTTGAACCAAGTCCAAGCAGGGTCACTCGACCAGGGTCAGCGGCCAACGTGGCCAAACTCGGGGCCGGCCCACTTGCGGCAAACAGGTAGAGCACGCCAATGCACACAATGTTGTTGGCAATGGCCACCCACATGGGCGGGGCAAAGATTCGGTGAATATTGAGCAGTGCGGACGTGAGCGCAATCAGGCCATAGAAGAAAATCTGTGGCACAAACCACCGAAGGAGCACCGTGGCAGTGTGGCGCTGACTTTCAATTGCCGCACTCGCGTGGTCACTGTGCAGCCCAGTGAACGCGTCAATGATGAGAGGGGCAAAGGCCAAGCAGAGCAGCGTTGCCGCTCCCAAGATCACCACCGACACGCTGAGCACGGCAGAGATGGATTGCCAGGCTTCTCGCTTCTTTCTCGTTTCGAGTTCTTTGACAAACACGGGAACAAAGGTGGCCGAGATCACGCCACCAAGGACGAGATCAAACACCATATTTGGCACGGTGTTGGCCAGGTTGAAGGCGTCCGCAAGCGGGGTCAGGCCGAGTGCATAGGCCAGCACCAAGATTCGAAGCAGCCCGGTCAGGCGACTGAGGAGTGTCCCAAGTGCCATGGAAGACACTGCTCGCCCATGGGTCGCTTCGGTTGAGCTCGTCGCGGTGTTGGCCACGCCGTCGCTGTCTGGCTCCTCGTGCGCTTTAGGGGGGTCGTGGTGTGTCCACTCCACAACGCCAATGGGCTCGACAACAAACAGGTCGTCGGGCACTTGAACGCTGTCGCCGTCGTCGGAAAACCAGGGGAGTTCTTCGTCACTCACCGTGGGCCAACTTCTCTTTTCGACTTCGTCGCCAGGTTGACAGCCACCACCAACCAAGCACCAACACTGCACCGGCGGTGAGTGCTTTGCCCACAATCGACGTTGCGGCGACTTGGACAGTGATTGAGGTTCCGGCGAGTTCGACGTTGGTGCCCGGTGCCGTCACCGAGATGCGCATGGGCAAAACACCGGTCGTGGCGGCAATCACCGGAATCCGAACGGTGGTTGCCGCTTGGGTAATGGTCACATTGAAGTGCTGGCCAGAGGGAAAGGTCAATCGGTCACTCATGAGATCAACATGGACCACGAGTGCGCACGGTGCGGTTGAGGCAATGGTGAGTGGCAGGGTGCCTTGTTGCGAGGTCAACGTGAACGACGAGGTCGAGACCCGAACACTCCTCGCGAGGTTCGCCATCTCCGCATTCACTGCTGAAGCCCGAAGGAGTCCAACCTGAGGTGAAAGTGCTAACGATGCTGCGGCCAAGAGTCGATGGTCAAGTCGATTCGCCGCAACCGGTGCGGCAGAAAGTAGCGGTCCGTAGCTCGTCCAGGTGGCTCGACCCGCACGCAGCGACTCGGCCAGGGCTTTGTTGGTTGGCGAAGTGGTGCGGTTGGCAAAGCGAGTAGTGGCGCTGCCATTGCCACCAACAGGAACCGATCCCAAAAATGCTGGCAAGGTAACAGGTCGCAACTCTGGGGTGATGGCAAGACCACGAAGAAACGCGTCATAAAACGCTGCGGGGAGCTCGAGGCCAAGTGGCGGGGTAATCACTGCTCCTCGAGGGGTGACGAGACCTGGTGCTTCTCGGTAGCGAAAGGCAAGGAAACCAAGCAACTGGTTGGCGGCCAAAGCGGGATTTTCGTTTGCGTTGCGCAAAATCGCGGTGATGCGGTCATCGGTGGCAACGGCGCGAATCGTCGTGCCGTCACTCGAGAGCAAAAACGGTTGTCCCCAGCCGCTTGTCATTGCTGGGTCAACCGTCAGTTGTGACCCTGACACAATGACCGCCCCGGCACCTTCTCGATGCAGATCAGCGGCACGTGGAAGGACCGGTTCACCAACAAAGCTCGGCGTAAGGGGCAAGGTCTCCGCACTACCAATCCGGGTCAAGGTGGTGCGCCCTGCATCTCGTTGCCGGGCAATCTCCGCGGTGAGGCCAGACGAGGCGAGCCAGGTGGGATCAACTGGCACATAGGTGTCGCCAAGTAGCGCACTGCCACCTTGCAGGGCAGTTCTTAGGTCGCTACCGACCGTTCCTCCTCGGCGGGCGGAAAGATCAAGGAGCGCTGGAACCGGTGCCACCGTGACGGCCACCTCTCGGTGTCGAGCAACGGCGTGAAGAATCGATGATGCAGTTCTTACTGGCGTCGTCCCGGTTGCTGCGAGTGCGGCAATGAGGGAAACACGCACTGGATTGGCCACCTTGCCAGTCGTCACGTCAAGAAACGTCGAAAAGCGGTCAAGGACCCGACCAGTCGGATCGGCAACGGTCACCACAAGTGGATAAACGCCGGTGCAACTCGCCCCCGAACACGACAGCTGAAGGCGAGGTGCGCGCGAGCTGCAGCCCGCAGCAACAAGCGAAGTCGGGCTTGGTCCACCAGGGGCGGCAAGTGCGACGGTAAAGCGTGCTCGGTCGGTGCCACCAGCAGCACACGAGATGGGCAACGCCGCAGTTGTTGCCGCCGCTCCATCAATCGGCGCTGCGGCAATTTGTTGAAAGAGCACCGATGAGGCGTAGGTTGAGTGAAACAGCGAGAACTGCACCGTTGCTGCGGTCTTGGTGAGTCCCTTTTGAAAGAGCAACTCCATATGCACAAGGGGACTTTGTGACAACGAAGGCACAGGAACGACGGTGGTTTGATCCACGAGGACCGTCGACGTCGGCGCACTGATCGCAGCAGATGCCACCTTCGCCACGCCGCAAAGCAAGGCGATGCCAAGTGCCACCGCGGTGAACCGCTGGAGTTGGCGACGGAAGGACACGAGCGACATCTGCACTTTCCAACGCTAACCGGTCTCGTTGCCCAAGTCGTTGGAACTAGGTTGACCTCCGTGGCGACTGACCCCATGATGCAACGCTTCGGCGACTTATTCGCTGCCACGCAGCCGCTTGCCCAGCGCTTTACCGATGCCGGCTACGAGCTCTATGCCGTTGGCGGCTGTGTGCGCGACGCGCTGCTGCAAGTGACTTCGAAGCACACCGACTTTGATCTAACTACGAATGCTCGACCCGACGAGATCGAGGCAATCGTGAAGCCGTGGGCGAGCGCGACTTGGGACCAAGGTCGTCGGTTTGGCACAATTGGTTGCAACCGTGACGGAAATGACTTCGAGATCACGACTTTTCGGGCTGATGCCTATGAGCCTGATTCTCGCAAACCCATTGTCACCTTTGGTGACTCGATTCGAGAAGACCTGTCTCGTCGAGATTTCACCATCAATGCCCTTGCCATCAAACTTGGTGGCGTGCCTGAGTTCATTGATGCCTTTGGCGGACTCACCGACTTGATGGCCAAGCGGTTGAAGACTCCACTTGACCCGGCGATCAGTTTTGAAGACGATCCGCTTCGGATGCTTCGAGCTGCTCGCTTTCTGGCTCGCTTTGACCTCACCCCAGACCCCGAACTTGTTGCAGCGATTGGAAGAGACCACGAACGGTTGAAGATTGTCTCGGCTGAACGCATTCGCGACGAACTCGACAAGTTGTTGGAAGTTCCTGTTTGTGCACCGGGGCTTACCTTTTTGGTTGAGCACCACTTGGCCGACCACTTCTTGCCTGAACTTCCTGGCCTTTCGTTGGAGCAAGACCCGCTCCATCACCACAAAGATGTGTTCACCCACACCTTGGCGGTCGTTGATAAGACGACCCCAGAACGGATCTTGCGCCTCGCGGCGCTTTTTCATGATGTGGGGAAACCAAAGACTCGCAACTTTGTTGATGGCGGGGTGACCTTTCATCACCACGAAGTCGTTGGCGCCCGCATGACCAAAGTCCGCATGGAAGCACTCAAGTATTCCGGCGATGACGTGGCAACCGTTGTCCGGCTCGTCGAACTGCACTTGCGTTTTCATACCTACAAAATGGGTTGGTCTGACAAGGCCGTTCGTCGCTATGTCCGCGACGCTGGTGAACACTTAGAGCGACTCAACGAACTCACTCGTTGTGACTGCACCACGCGCAATGCGGCCAAGGCCAAGCAGCTTTCGAAACGCATGGACGAATTGGAAGACCGAATTCGCGTGCTTTCGGCGCAAGAGGACCTAAAGGCACAGCGCCCTGACTTAGATGGCGAAGAAGTCATGGCACAACTTGGTGTTGGCCCATCTCGCGTAATTGGTGAAGCGCTTGAGTTCTTGCTCGATCTCCGCTTAGACGAAGGCCCGCTTGGCAAGGAAGAAGCCGCTCGTCGGCTCGATGCCTGGTGGAAAGAACGAGGCGGGGCCGAAGCCCCGCCTCCCTCTTCACGCTGATCAACCGGGGGGTTGAATCTGGTTTATGGCCAGATGGGGTTTTCGCCACCGGCAGCGAAGTCGTCGACCATGGCCATGGCCACGTCGTCGTGATACTGCACCGGTGGGGACTTCATGAGGTAGGCGCTTGGTCCGAGCACTGGGCCACCAATGCCACGGTCTTTGGCCAACTTGGCTAGACGAACGGCGTCGATAATCACACCAGCCGAGTTAGGTGAGTCCCATACTTCAAGCTTCAGCTCCACGTTCAGTGGAACGTCACCGAAGTTGCGACCCTCCATGCGGATGTAGGCCCACTTGCGGTCTTGCAACCATGGAACGTGGTCACTTGGTCCAATGTGCACGTCGTCATCGGCCAACTTCGTGTCCATCTGCGAGGTGACGGCTTGGGTCTTGCTGATCTTCTTCGACTCCAACCGGTCACGGTCGAGCATGTTTTTGAAGTCCATGTTGCCGCCGACGTTCAACTGGTACGTGTGGTCGAGGGCGGTGCCACGGTCTTCAAACAGACGAGTGAGCACTCGGTGAACAATCGTGGCGCCAACTTGGGACTTGATGTCGTCACCAATGATTGGCACGCCAGCGGCACGGAACTTCTCGGCCCAGACCGGGTCTGAGGCAATGAACACGGGAATTGCGTTCACAAAGGCCACGCCGGCATCAAGGCAGGCTTGGGCATAGAAGCGCTGTGCCTCTTCTGAGCCCACGGGGAGGTAGGAGACGAGCACATCGGCGCCGCTGTCGCGAAGTACTTGGGCAACGTCACAAGGCTCAAGTGGAGACTCTTCAATCGAGGCCCGGTAGTACTTGTTGAGGCCGTCCAAGGTTGGTCCACGGTGCACGGTCACGCCAACATCGCCCACATCGGCGAAGCGGATGGTGTTGTTTTGTCCGGCCCAGATGGCCTTCGACAGGTCTGCGCCAACCTTGCTGGCGTCGACATCAAACGCGGCAACCGGCACCACGTCACGGACGTGGTAGCCGCCGAGGTCGACATGCATGAGACCAGGCACTGACAAGGTGGGGTCAGCGTCTTTGTAATAGGTGATGCCCTGAAGCAGCGAGTTGGCGCAGTTGCCAACACCTGCAATCGCAAGACGAACAGTTGCCATGGTGGGTCTCCTTTAGCCGGGTGGCTAGTCGTTAACGGGAGCCATGACCTGGCCCCCTGGGTTCGGATTAGTGAGATCAGTACTGCTTCGTTCTCGCTCGGCGGCGAGCAATGCGTCAAGCCAGGCAATGTCTTGGCGCACACCTTGCGCGGTGTGGTCCACAACAGAGCGGGCATATACGTCTAAGTCGTCTCGCTTTGTGGCGGCGCAGACTTCACTCAGTCGGTCTTGGAGCTGGGTCCGTCGGCGCTGCAACAGCGCAATACGAAGTTCGGGGGTCAAGTACTTGGCAAAGGACACCCGAAGCGAGAAACCTCGAGCGTCGTCACTTGTTGCTGGCGCAGCGAGTAATTCAGTGAACAGTCCTCGGCCAGCGTCAGTGATTCGGTAGACCTTTTTTGATTTCTTTGGTCGAGCAATCGCAGTGCGCTTTGACCGAAGTGCGGCTAGCTCGCCCGAAAGCGATCCCATTGCTGCGCCAGTTGCTAACGGGGACGCCGTGCCGGCTTCAATACCGCGGACTGCGCCTGCGGTTTCAAGGCGAGCAAGGGCTGGATAGAGCGAACCAAAGGAAATGTTGGCCATAAGGCCAAGTGAGTCACGAAGGCGTCGACGGATCTCATAACCATGAAGATCACCCTCCTGCAGGAGGCCCAAGATGGCGAGGTCGAGCATGGTTCAAGTATAACAGATGTATCGATTCGATACAACGATTCATCATTTTGTCATTGGAGTTGATGAGGTAACTGGGCCACGAGGTGGAGCGGTCAACCAGCGCACGTCAAATGTCGCTTCTCGCCACTAGCCTTCGGCCATGGCGGAGCAAGGTCCGAGGTTCAGGCGACGTGGGGGTGAAGACCTCGGCGGAAGTTTGGAATACGGCCTGCGTAAACGGATCTTGTTGGCCGAGTATCGCCGAGGCCTCAAGATGCTCGACGAACTGTGTGACGCGCACCCAGATCTTCTTCGCGCCGCACGGCACAAAGTTGGCCGGGCTGCAGATACCAACTGCCCAATTTGTGAGGTCGAGCAGTTATGGCTTGTGACCTATGTGTTTGGCAAAGGTCTTCCCCCAGGCGGATCATGTCCGGGAACAAAAGCAGAGTTGCAAAAGTTGCTGCGCCGACCAGATGAGGTCCAGTGCTTTGAAGTTGAGGTGTGCCCGTCATGTGCGTGGCATCATTTAGTTCGCCGCTATCCAGCAGGGGGGACCGCCTCCCGGAAACGGACCGCACCATGACTTCGACGTTCACCGTTCCTCAGGTCGCTGTGTCAAAGCGACGCAACGGCGCCACCCCACTCACCATGATCACGGCCTATGACGAACCTTCGGCTCGTTTTGTTGACGCTGCAGGTGCCGAGCTTTTGCTCGTTGGCGACTCCGTTGGCAATGTGGTGCTCGGTCAAAAAGACACCCTTGGCGTCACGGTTGAGATGATGGCCCATCACATCGCCGCAGTTGCTCGGGCGAATCCCCGAGGCGTCATTGTTGGCGATCTTCCGTGGATGAGCTACCACGTCTCGGTTGAAGATTCCGTGCGAAACGCTGCAACCTTGGTGCGCGCCGGTGCACACTGCGTGAAACTCGAAGGCGGCAAGAACCGAGTTGAGGTCATTTCGGCAATCACTAATGCAGAGATTCCCGTCATGGGCCATTTGGGCCTCACCCCGCAGTCGGTGCTGGCAATGGGCGGCTTCAAAGTCCAAGGAAAGACCGAAGATGCCGCACAACAACTGATCGATGATGCGCTCGCAATTGAGCGTGCTGGCGCGTTTGCGGTGGTGCTCGAAGGAATTCCCGATGTGGTGGCAAAGCGAATCACCGAAGCGCTCACCATTCCAACCATTGGTATTGGTGCCGGACCAGACACCGATGGCCAAGTCCTTGTGTTTCACGATTTGCTGGGCCTTGGCAATCGCACGCCGCCAAAATTCGTTCGTGTCTACGGCCAACTTGGCCAAGCCATGACGGCCGCACTGAGCGAATTCGTTGGTGACGTTCGCAGTGGTGCGTTTCCGAGCGACGCCGAGACCTATCACGCACCAAAGGGCTCAAACCTGAGCGAATAGCCCTCGGTTTGGCGCAACGCCAAAGACCGGGTACCATTTGAGTCCCGTCTGCCATAGGTGGACGGTTGCAAAACCCTGCTCCACAGAGTGTGGAGCCCGGCCGGAAGGCCTGGTCCAGAGGGAGTACAACTCACCATGCGTCCATATGAAGTCGTGGTGATTTTCGAGAGTTCCACCGATGCACAGTTAATTCAAACTGAGCTCGACCGGTTCTTGGAAGTCATCCGAGCAAATGAAGGTACCGTCGGTGCCATCGACCGTTGGGGCCGTCGGCCCTTCGCCTATGAGGTGAACCACAAGCGTGAGGGCTACTACGTCCTCGTCGGCTTTGCGGGCACCCCAGCCACGGTTGATGAGCTTGGCCGCCAACTCGGCCTTGCCGATGTGGTCCTTCGCCACAAGGTCATCCGCCTTCCCGAGAAGCACGCGTCGGCAACCGCCGCGGCGTCGAACTAAGAGGCGACCATGGCAGGAGATCGCGACAACTCTGTCGTCATCACCGGGAATCTTTCTCGTGACCCTGAACTTCGCTTTGGCGGTTCAGGCACACCAGTGCTGCGCTTGAGCGTCGCCGTCAACAAGTCAAAGAAGAACGACTCTGGCGGCTGGGACAACGAAGGCATGTTCTTCGATGTCACTGCGTTTGGCGACCTGGCCGAAAATGTTGCCTCATCGCTCGTCAAGGGCAACCGCGTCACGGTGACCGGTCGCTTGGACGTCGACAAGTGGCAAGACAAAGAGACCGGTGCCAATCGCACCAAGGTCGTGATCTTGGCCGACGACATTTCCGCCAGTTTCAAGTGGGCCACTGGCTCGATCACGCGCACTGAGCGCCAAGGTGGTGGCGACTTCGCCCCACAAAACCGTAACCAAGGGGGCGGCGGAAACTACGCACCCCAAAGCAACAACTTCGATGAGGAGCCTTTCTAGATGGGACGCAATAATTTCAAGGCCGCGCCACCAAAGCGCGCGCCAAAAGACAATGGCCGTCGGGTCAAGAAGAAGCCTTGTGCAATGTGCCAGAGCGGCGTTGCTTGGGTTGACTACAAGGACCTGCACTTGCTCCGCAAGTACATGTCAGACCGCGGCAAGATCCGTAGCCGTCGTGTGTCGGGTAACTGCCAGCAGCACCAGCGTGACATTGCGGAGGCCATCAAGACGGCTCGTGAGCTCATCTTGCTGCCCTACACCCAGCGCACCGTTACCGAGCGCTCGGGCGGCCGTGGCCGTGACCGTGGCGACCGGGGTGACCGTGGACCTCGTGGCCCACGTGAAGAGGCAACCTTGGCTGCTCCGCCAGAGCTTGAGCCATTAGAAGACGAAGCAGTTGACTTCGATGGTGCTGAGGAGGTGGCCGAATGAAGGTCCTTCTCCGCAGCGACATCCCCGGCGTTGGCCGTCGTGGTGACCTCCTAGAGGTTGCTGGTGGCTACGCCCGCAACTACTTGCTTCCTGGCGGCTTGGCCGTTGAAGCCAATGATGGCATTGCTACCCAAGCAGCCGCCATGCGCAGGTCCCGTGACCTTCGTGATGCCGCCGACCGCGAAGCTGCACAAGCCAAGGCTGTCGTGCTCGCTGGTGCCGTGATTGGCATCACCGCACGTGCCGGTGGCAATGGTCGCCTCTTTGGTTCAATCACCTCACACGAGATCTTGAACGCGATCGAGTCGCAAAAGGGTGTGCGCATTGAGCGTCACCACCTGTTGCTCGACGAGGCCATCAAGGCAACCGGAAGCCATGAAGTTCAAGTTGTCCTGTTCGACGACGTGGAGACGACGATCACCGTAGAGGTCATCGGCGCCGCCTGAGTTTCAACCAGAACTGTTGCAACGGGGGTGCCATTGGCACCCCCGTTGTCGCGTCTGAACCCGTGGTGAAAAAAAGTTCTCCACAGGATGCGGTAGTTATCCCCAACACTTTCGGCAAAGGTCACCGCGCAACCAACTGGCATCGTTGCAGTGTGCGACCGGGATTTTCTGGGTTTTCTGGGTGAAATCTTCAGAGTTATCCATGGCTTATCCCCAGACAATTCACATCAATCACCGAGAAATCCCCAAGTTGATCCCCTAGCACTCCACAGGCAACACGTAGAAGAGTCGGTACCTCATGACCCAAGCACCAGACCCACGTCCTCGGCCCCGTCCAGCAAACGATGGATCCCGGGTTCCCCCACACAACTTAGAAGCAGAAGAATCGCTCCTTGGAGCGATGTTGCTCTCTGCCGATGCCACCACCGCGGTGTTTGACGTCGTATCTGCTAACGACTTCTACAAGCCGGCCTATGGCCACATCTACGCGGCCGTCATGGCGCTCACCAACCGAGGCGAAGCGGTCGATGCCGTCACGGTCGCCCAAGAACTGACGAGATCAGGCGTCATGGACATGGTGGGCGACCCGTCAGTGCTCGTTGCCCTACAGACCAATGTGCCGTCAACGGCGAACGCCATCCATTACGCCAACATCGTCTCCGAGCATGCCGTACTTCGCCGCCTCATCACCGTTGCCGGTGAGATCAGTGATCTTGGGTTCTCACACCCAGGAGACGTTCAAGGCACGGTTGACTTGGCGGAACAGCTGATCTTGGAAGTCTCCGAAGACCGAGCAGAAGACTCCATGATGGAGATGAAAGATCTCCTCAATATGTCCCTTGAGCGGATCGAAGAGCTGTCGCATCGCGACAGCACTATGAATGGTCTGCCAACGGGATTCATTGACTTAGACAAGCAATTGGCCGGTCTCCAGCGCACCAGCCTCACCATTATTGGCGCTCGACCGGCAATGGGTAAGACGTCACTCGCACTCGGTCTCGTTGGACACTGTGGCATTGTGCTGCACCGTCCCGTGCTCATGTTCAGTTTGGAAATGAGTCACTTGGAACTTACCCAGCGCATGTTGGCGTCTGAGTCCAAGGTCGACGCGAAGCGCATGGCAACCGGTCAACTCAAAGACACCGACTGGGAAAAGGTAAGCCGTGCCGTGACCCGGATGTCCGCGGCGCCGATCTTTATTGATGACAACCCACGACTGACCGTCATGGATATTCGCGCCCGAGCACGCCGGTTGAAAAAGCAACAAGGCGACCTTGGTCTCATTGTTATTGACTACCTGCAACTCATGACTGGTCGAGGTCGGGCCGAGAACCGCCAGGTCGAAGTGTCTGAGATCAGTCGAGGTCTCAAGATCTTGGCTCGTGAACTCGAGTGCCCAGTCGTTGCCCTCTCGCAGCTCAGTCGTGGCCTTGAAGCTCGGGTGGAGAAGAAGCCAATGCTGTCGGACTTGCGTGAGTCGGGTTCACTCGAGCAAGACGCGGACGTCGTGCTCTTCCTCTACCGACCAGAGGTCTACGAGTCGAATCCGTCCCCTGAGATTCTCGGCATGGCTGAAGTCATCATCGCCAAACACCGAAGCGGACCAACTGGCTCAGTGCAACTGTCGTGGCTCGAGCAGTATGCAAGGTTCGACAACTTAGGCAAGGGGATCTAGGGGTCACCTTCTCGTATCCGAGGAACGATCTGGTTAAAGAGCGAGATGGAGTCGCAGAGCCTCGTCTACCTCTTGCATGATTGAGTACGGAACTGTTCCGACGTACTTTCCTAGGCGCTCGGCCGTGACCGCCCGAACCTGTTCGGCCTGTGCTTTTGAATCGTGGTGAAGGCCCGTCGCGACTGCTGGGAGCAAGACTTGAAAGTGATACACCCGAGAGATGTTTGAAGTAATCGGCACGACGGTGATCACGCCCTGCCCGCTTTGTTCAGCAGAACGATTTGCTCCGTCATTGCTCACGATGACTGCCGGTCGCACCTTGTTTGCCTCGCCACTTCGAGCGGGATCAAGGTTGACTAGATAGATCTCGCCGCGCAGCATCTAGCGAAGTCCATCACTCGTCGTTGAGTCCCAGAGAACTTCCTCCTCTGCCTTCCATTCGGACCACGCTGCTGCATACTCCGATCCAAGCTCACTCGCTCGAAGGAGTCGTACTGCGCGATGAAGTACTGCAGACCGGGAAGAAAGACCCTTCATTTCGGTGTAGGCATCAAGGAATCTGACATCATCGTCGGGCAAACTCACACTGATTTTCATACTCAAAGCCTACTCTAAGTAGGAAGAAAGTATGACCAGAGGTATTCTTTTTGCTATCTAAAAACGCTAGCATTTTAGTATGGCCTCAATGAGAACAACCTTTACCCTTGATGAAGAGATCGCCAAGAAGGCTCAGCAACTTGGCGTCAATGTTTCGGCTGCCGCTCGGCAGGGAGTAGCAGACGCTGTGGAAGCAGCAATGGCACTGTCTGATCGACTCGCCTACGTCGAACACCCTGAGGTCGCAGATCCTGACTGGACGAGCGCCGAAGGTTGGGGGCCTCAGTGAATCGAGGCGAAGTATGGCTGGGCAATGTCGGGAAGAAGAAGCGACCTGTCATCATCCTCACTCGCTCAATCGTGATTGACGTGCGTCAACTCGTCACGGTGGCAGAGGTCACGACGAACATCAGAGGGACAAACGCAGAAGTCTCCATTGATCCCGACGTCGTTGGACTTCATCAACCATCGGTTATCAATTGCGATGGCATCCACACCATTCCAAAGAACCTGCTTGAGGGTCCCATAGGGTTTCTGGATGGTCCCACCTTGGAGCAACTCTCAAGAGCAGTGAAATGGGCCCTTGGTTGCTAACGCTCAACTGGCGCATCACTCGAACCGAACAGAAAACTCCCCGCCACGAGGTGGCGGGGAGTTTCTCGTTTCTGGTCCTCAGGGCAAGCCTGAGGGCAAATCACTTCGGCTGCATGCGGATGCCGGCGTCCAAGCGGATCGTCTCGGCGTTCATGTAGCTGTTGGTCAACAGTTCAACGGCGAGTGAACCGAACTCATCGCTGCGGCCCAAGCGCTTCGGGAACAACACGCCGGTGCCGAGCTTGGCCTTAAAGGCTTCTGACGCCTCGCCGGTGCCGTAGATCGGGGTGTCGATGAGACCCGGAAGGATGGTGTTGACGCGAATGCCAACGGCCGAGAGGTCACGGGCAAGTGGCAAGGTGAGGCCAACAACGCCGCCCTTGGACGACGAGTAGGCAACCTGGCCGATTTGACCGTCTTCAGCAGCAACGGAGGCAACGTTGACGATTGCGCCGCGCTCGCCGAACTCGTCGGCTTCGTTCATCGACATCTTCGTTGCGGCCAAGCGGCAGACGTTGAAGGTACCAACGAGGTTGACTTCAATGATCTTGCGGTAGATGTCCAAGTCGTGAGCCGACTCGTATTCGCCGTCTTTGCCAATGGTGCGAGTCGCCCAGCCGAGACCAGCTGAGTTGACCACGCTCTTCAGTGGTGCCATGTCGTAAGCGGCTGCAATGGCTTCTTTGATCTGGTCGGTGTTGGTCACGTCACACTGGACGAAGATGCCGCCGATTTCTTTGGCCAAGGCTTCACCGAGTTCGGCCTTCAAGTCGGCAATGACGACTGAAGCGCCGCGTGCCGCGAGTGCACGAGCGGTTGCTTCACCGAGGCCCGAGGCGCCTCCGGTGACGATGGCAGAGGTGTGGCTGAGTTCCATGGACTGCTCCCTTCGAAGGCAAGGGCCCTGTGGCCCAAGACCTAGACAGCGTAGGGCTTGTTTGGGGCACCTCGTGACCTTCCCCGCAATGGCCCTAGCCTGAAGGGGTGGCCACCCGCTATGACATGGACAAAGCAGCGATTGCTGAACTGCTTGCTGGCGAGCCCGCGTTCCGAGTGAATCAGGTCTGGCACGGCCTTTACCAAGATCTGTTTACCCCAGCCGAGATGACCACGTTGCCCAAAGCACTGCGTGAACGACTGAGTCGTGAACTGCCTTCGGCACTAGAAGTGCTCACGCAAAAGTCGGCAGACGACGGTGAAACGACCAAGTGGGTGTTCAAACTTGGAGGCGGAGCAACAGTTGAAACCGTCCTTATGGAATACAACGACCGGGTCACTGCGTGCCTGAGTAGTCAAGCGGGTTGTGCCATGGGCTGCACTTTTTGTGCCACCGGCCAGAGTGGATTTGCTCGAAACTTGACTGCTGGCGAAATCGTCGAGCAGTTCGTGATGGCTGCGCGAGCGGCACTTCCGAGGCGCTTGTCCAACGTCGTGTTTATGGGGATGGGTGAACCACTGGCCAATTTCGATCGGCTGTGGTCAGCAATCACCACGCTGCATGACGATCTTGGACTCTCTGCGCGCCGCCTTACGGTTTCGACGGTTGGCATTATTCCCGGCATCAATCGCTTGGCCGAAGCGCCGCTGCCGGTCAATTTGGCCGTGTCACTCCACGCAGCCAATGACGAGACGAGAACGTCGCTTGTGCCCATGAATGCTCGCTATCCACTCAGCGATCTCTACGCCGCTTGCGAGCATTACGTCGAGGCAACTGGCCGACGGATCAGTTTCGAATGGGCCCTCATTGACGGAGTGAATGACACCATGCGAGCAGCGCGTGAGCTGGCGGAGTTTGCTCGACCACTCAAGGCCCACGTCAATCTCATTCCGCTCAATCCAACCCCTGGCTATCTCGTTCGCGGCAGCGACAAGCAAGCCGTCAGGGATTTCACCCAAGAACTCTTGGAGCTCGGCGTCAACGCCACGGTCAGGCGAACCCGAGGGGTCGAGATTGACGCTGCGTGTGGACAACTTGCCGCTGACACGGTTCGAGCGACGCTTCGGACGTCGAACGGACCGATCTAGCTAGAAGCCGCCGTTGTTGGCCAAGTGCCAGTAGATGGCGCCATAGGTGCCACCAATCAGGATCGCCCCCATGGCGTAGGTGGCCCAGCGCTTTTCTTGCAGCAACTTCCACTTCCGGAACGGTTGCTCCACGACGTAATACGACACGGCTGCCAGCACAATGCCAATGGCCACGAGACCAATATTGCTGAGCAGTGGTTGGATTTCGACAAAGCCACCACGCTGTTCGGCAATTTGAATGACCGGGTAGTGGACGAGGTAGAGCGAAAACGAAATCGCACCAAACCACTGGACCCAGGTGGCATTGGTCAGGCGACCAAAACCTTTCCCCTCTCGAAGGGTTCCACCCGCAATGACAAGACCGGTGGCGGCAACGGGAATCGCGGCCCTCCAACCTGGCCACGAAGTTGCAGCAGTTTGCGAGGTGTAAAACCAGGTGGCAAGACCAATCGTGACGCAGCCGAGAAAACTCAACAAGAGGCCAAGGCGAGGAGCCTTGTTGCGAAGCAGTGGGGTGACAACGGCGAGCAGTGCACCAAAGCCAAGTTCCCATCCACGGGTGAGCGGCGAGTAAAAGGCCCAGACGGGGTTATGGGCCGTTTGGAGAATGGACCACAAACCTGAACTCACCAAAATCGCGAGCAATCCAACGAGCAAACTGGTGCGTTGGAACCGCTTGGGCAGCAAGGCGGTAAGGCCCAAAAACAGCAGCGGCCACACGACATAGAACTGCTCTTCAACCGCTAGGGACCAAAATTGCGTCAGCGTTGATGGTGGGTCCGAAGCACCGAAATACGACGATCCGGTGATGGCGAAGTGGATGTTTCCAAGAAATGCCGTGACCCATTTCGCGTCGTTTGCCACTTTGTCGCCAGTGACGAAGGCCAACCAGTGATAGGTGGCGAACACCGTCAAGATGATGGTTGCCGTTGCTGCTGGCAAAATGCGGCGAATACGTCGGGCATAGAAGTCGAGGATTGAGGTGCCTTGGCTGTTGACCCGCTCATGAAGCAGCACGCCGGTGATCACAAAACCGGAAATGACAAAGAACACGTCAACGCCCAAGAAGCCACCATG
>CANFJV010000008.1 GCA_947447225.1 Acidimicrobiaceae bacterium | reverse complement strand
CTCTATCTCGATCTCCATCGCGGCGACGCCTTCGACGGTCCCGTCCGCCCCAACTTCTGTGACTGCGCTAGGCGGTAACGGTGCAGCCACGGTCTCGTGGACTCCTGGTTTCAACGGCGGCGCCCAAATCATTCGCTACACCGTCACCGCGTTCAATGCGCTCAGCACGCCATCTGGTTCGTGCACCACGCTTGCCGTGTTCTCCTGCATTGTCACGGGTCTTCAAAATGGCACGGCCTACACCTTTACAGTGACGGCCACCAATGCCAACGGCACGAGTGATGCCTCGTCAGTGTCGTCCGCAGTCACCCCTGTTGCGCCTTCTGGCACGCCGTCAGTGCCAACCGCTGTCGTGGCCAGTGCCGGTGAAAGCCAAGTAGTTGTGAACTGGAGCGCTCCAGCAACTGACGGTGGTTCTTCGTTGACCGGATATCTCGCGACTGCCTACGACCCTGACTCCACCGTTGCGGGAACCTGTGCGGTCGGCGGATCGACGACGACGTGTGTCATTGGTGGCCTGCAAAATGGCACGACCTACACCGTTTCGGTGGAGGCAGTGAATGCCAACGGTCGTGGACCTGCATCAGCAATGACCGACCCAGTGACGCCTTCTGGTCTCCCCACGGCACCGACCTCGGTGACCGCGGTCCCAACGCCAGGAGCTATTGCCGTGTCTTGGAGTGCACCGTTGTCAAATGGTGGAACTCCAGTAACGAGTTACACCGCAACCATCCGCGACGGCAACGGCAATGTGGTCGACTCCTGCACGGTTGATGGTGTCACGACTACCTGCACGGTCAGTGGCCTAACCAATGGTTTGACCTACACCGCATCGGTGACGGCTACGAACAACAACGGTACGAGTCTTCCTTCCGCCCCAACTTCTGGTGTCACCCCTTCGGCACTGCCAAGTGCGCCACAAAACGTTTCTGCTAGCGCAAAGAACGGTGGAGCAGTGGTTTCTTGGACCGCTCCTGCTTCGTATGGTGGCTCGCCAATTACCGGCTACACCGTGACCTCAAGTCCTGGTGGTTTCATCTGCACGACGGTTGGAGCGTTTAGTTGCGCCGTAAATGGCCTGCAAAATGGAACGTCCTACACCTTCACGGTGACCGCCACCAACGCGAACGGCACGAGTGACCCATCGTCGACGTCGAACGCGGTAACCCCCTCGGCAATACCGTCGTCCCCATCAAATGTCACGGCATTGGCCTCAAGTGGTCAAGCAGTGGTGAGCTGGCTGCCATCTGCTTCTGACAGCGGCTCAGCAATCACTGGTTACACCGTGACCTCAAGTCCTGGTGGTTTCATCTGCACGACGACCGGCGCCACGACCTGTGTGGTTTCAGGTCTATCCAATGGCACCGCCTACACCTTCACGGTGACGGCCACCAATGGCAATGGCACGAGCCTTGCTTCTGCTCCGTCAGATGCGGTGACACCTTCGTCGATTCCTTCTGCCCCACAAAACGTGGGTGCAGTTCCTGGAAATGGCCAAGCAGTTGTTTCGTGGAACCCACCGGCACGTGACGGTGGTACCCCAATTACTGGTTATGCCGTCACCGCCTTTGACCCGAACGGTCAAGTTGCCGGTACGTGCACGACTGCTGACGGTTCAGCACTGTCATGTGCAGTGTTCAACTTGACCAACGGCATTGCCTACACGTTCAGCGTTGCAGCATCGAACATCAACGGCACTGGTCTTTCCTCCGCTCCTTCAGCGGCGGTGACACCTTCGGCAATTCCAACGAAGCCACTCACGGTGACCGCTACAAGTGGAAATGGACAGGCCACGGTTTCGTGGGTCGCTCCATCGTCCACTGGTGGATCTCCAATCACGGGTTACACCGTGACGGCCTTCAGTGGCGCCACGCCAATTGGTAACTGCACGACTGCTGGCGCCTTCTCGTGTGTGGTGACCGGTCTGACGAACGGCACCGCCTACACCTTCAAGGTGTACGCAACCAACGTCAATGGCGACGGTCCCAACTCAGACCCAAGCTCGGCCGTAACGCCATCGACGACGCCATCGGCACCGACCATTGTGTCTGCTACCCCTGGTAATGGTCAGATTGTGGTTGCGTGGACTGCCCCTGGCTTGTCCAACGGCGCAACCATTACTGGCTACATCGCAACGGCCTATGACCAGAGCCAAAACCCCATCGCGACCTGCACCACAAGCGGAGCGCTCAACTGCACGATCAATGGACTTACCAATGGCCTCACCTACACCGTTACTGTCGTTGCCACCAACGTCAACGGTTCGGGAACGGCATCTGGCCAACTGACCGCAACCCCATCGACCAAGCCAAGTGCGCCGGTCAACGTGAGCGGTGTTGCGGGCAACGCGTCGGTGCAAGTGAGCTGGACAGTTCCTGCAACGAGTGGTGGATCGACAATTCTTTCCTACACCGTGACGGCGTATGTGAACTCGACACCAGTGACCACCTGCACCACGCCAGATGGCTCCACCCTGACCTGCAACGTGACGGGCCTCACCAATGGCACCGCCTACACCTTCAAGGTCACGGCCACGAACGCGAATGGTCAAAGCCCAGCCTCGCTGGCCTCGTCACCGTCAACGACTCCAACCGGTAACCCTGGCGCGCCAACTGGTGTCCAAGCAACGGCCGGTAACGGTCAATTGACCGCCACGTGGACGGCACCTGTGTCGACCGGTGGATCGTCGATTACGCAGTTCACCGCCACCGCATACAGCGGTTTAACGGCCATTGAGTCTTGTCAGACTCCTGACGGCGTGACGACGACGTGTGTCATTACCGGCCTCACGAACGGCACCGCCTACACCGTCAAGGTGACGGCCACCAATGTCAACGGCACTGGCGTCGCTTCACTGGCGTCGTCATCGGCAACGCCATCGACGAAGCCAAATGCGCCAACGAATGTTTCCGCAGTTGCTGGTTCTGGCCAAGCAACCGTGTCGTGGTCGGCTCCAGGTTTCAACGGTGGATCGGCGATCACGGGTTACACCGTGACGTCTGCTCCGGACTTTCGAACCTGCACCACGCAAGGTGCAACGTCGTGCACGGTGACTGGACTCACGAACGGTACGAGTTACACGTTTACGGTCATTGCAACCAATGCCAATGGTGACTCGGTTGCCTCACAGGCGTCACAGCAGCCAGCAACGCCTGCTGCTGCTTCAACTGCACCGCAGAATGTGTCGGCGAGCGCAGGCAATGGCAACGCTCTCGTGAGTTGGCGCATCCCGGCGAGCAACGGTGGTTCGCGAATCCTCTCCTACACCGCAACCTCGTTGCCTGGTAGCAAGACCTGCACCGTGCAAGTCCAAACACTCGACAGCTCCACAGAGTTCTCTTGCACGGTTCCGGGCCTTACCAACGGGACCGCCTACACCTTCACCGTGAAGGCCACAAATAGCACTGGGCAAAGTGCTGCTTCGTCAGCATCGAACTCGGTGACGCCGTCAACGACGCCAAACCCACCGTTATCGGTGTCGGCATTTGCTGCCAACAACTCGGCAACGGTGAGTTGGCTTGCGCCATCGACCAATGGTGGTTCAGCCATCTTGGGTTACACCGTGACGGCAAACCCAGGCGGCGCTCGCTGCACCACGAACGGTGCATTGACCTGCACGGTGACGGGACTTACCAACGGCACGAGCTACACGTTCAGTGTGATCGCGACGAATGCAAATGGTGATTCCATTTTGTCGAATCCAACCTCACCAATCGTGCCGTCGTCACTTCCTGGTCCTCCAGTTTCACCTAGCGCAGTCGCTGGAAAGAATGAAGCAACCGTGTCGTGGTCAGCACCGTTCTCGAACGGTGGCTCGGCAATTACGAGCTACACGGTGACCTCGACCCCAGACGGACGTACCTGCACAACCACAGATGGAACCACGCTCAGTTGTGTGGTGACTGGGCTTTCTGAAGGGGTTTCGTACACCTTTACCGTTTCGGCCACGAACACCGAAGGTGCTGGACCTGACTCGTCATCATCGTCAGCGGTCACGATCCCGACTCTGCCATCTGCGCCAAGAACGGTCACCGGGGTGAGCGCGGACAAGTCGGTGAAGGTTTCGTGGACGGCGCCGGTTTCTAATGGTTACACGCCAATCACGCTGTACACCGTGACGTCAACGCCGGGTGACTTCACCTGCACCACGACCGGTTCGCTGACGTGTACCGTGACGGGCCTCACGAACGGCACCTCGTACACCTTCGTGGTGGTTGCCACCAACGTCCTAGGCGATGGTGCAGCGTCTGTCCCGTCTGCTGCAGTGAAGGCAGGCATTGCACCTCCGTCAGCACCACAAAACATCTTGGTGTTCCCGGGGAACAGGTCGGTGATTGTTCACTGGAACCCACCAGCATCAAACGGTGGATCGCCAATTACGGGTTACACCGTGGTCGTGACCAACGCCGCCGGCAAGGTGGTTGGTACCTGCACCGCTCCGGCGACCGCTACGGCCTGTGTGGTTCCTGGACTGCAAAACTCAACCGAGTACAAGGTCGCCGTTTCGGCAAACAATGCAAAGTTCAAGGGTGCAGTCGCTCCGACCAAGGGAACGCCAATGGTTGCGCCACCAGCAGTCATTGACCACTTCGCGCCTAAGAGTTACAAGATCACGAAGCCAATGACACTGACCATTCGCAAGTGGGCACAGCTCATCAAGACAGAGCGCTACCACTTCGTGGCGCTTGTTGGCCATGGATCTCGAGAACTCGGTTCGCGTGCGGACATCGCCCTTGGCATCAAGCGCACCCAGGCAACCCTTGGTGTGTTGAAGCAAGAGCTCCGCAAACTCCACGTAACTGGAGTTCGCTTCCGGATCTTTAGTTATGGCTCCAACCGACTGATTGTGCGGACCTACCGTTCAACGCAAGGTGCAACGAGCCGCCGAGTGACCATCAACTACGGCAACTAGAACGCGAGGCTCGGCACTGCAGAGATGCGGTGCCGAGCGGCCTTTGCGACGTGACAACCCCAAAAAGCGATGTCGCCGTGCGCCAATCTCATGGTTGTCCTTCATAACTACGAGAAAGACCTTGTGGCGAAGGTACGTAGGCCTACTTGAACGCCAGTACTTCAGTACTTGGAACCTCAAATCGGGCATCTGCCAAGGTTGCCCAGGTCCGAAAGGCATTGGCCAACGCTTCGAGTTTCTCCGGCGTTGCCCAGCCGAGCTCTTGTAGTTGTAACCCAAAGTTCGACGACAAGATTCGCTCGGCCCAGAGGTTCCCCCACCACGCACAAGTGGCCTCGTCGTCAAAGACCCACGTGGTCTGCGTGACGTGAAGGTCCTTGTATCCAGCAGCAGTTACCCAAGTGGCGAGGTGCTCACCGGCATCAGGTTCTCCGTCGTTGTTGCGGGCGAGATCGAGGTAGAGCGAGAGCCACTCCTGCAAATTCTGGTTCTCTGGGCTCCAGCGAAAGTGCGAATAGGTTGCGTCACGAACCCCGACTGCACCTCCCTTTTTGGTGACGCGAAATAGCTCGTTGAGCAACGCCACTGGTTGGGTGCTGTGTTGCAACACCTGATGAGCATGGCTTGCGTCAAACGTGTTGTCGGCAAAGGGCAGGAGGTAGCCATCAGCAACGCTGAAGCTGACCATGTGGTTGTTGTTGAACTCGGCGGTTGCTGCCGCAATTGCCGCTCGGGCGTTGTCCACGCCAATCACCCGTGCGCCACTGACCGCCGAAATATCAACACTTAAGCTTCCCGGGCCACAGCCAAGGTCGAGAACAAGATCGTCGGGACGAAGTACCGGCGTGAAATACTGCGCGGAGTTTTCCGCAGTGCGCCAGCGGTGGCTCCGAAGAACTGACTCGTGGTGGCCATGGATGTAGCGCTCGCCAGAACTCTCCTGGCGAGCGCTCCCCATGAGATTCCTAAACGGTCAGGGTGTAGGTGGTGGTCTTTGTCCCACTGGCTGCTCGAGCTGACACGGTCACGGTGTAGGTGCCCTTAGTTGCTCGGCTGCTCACGCTAATGGTGAGGGTGGCTGATCCACCGGTCGTAACCGACGAGGGCGACAACGAAGCAGTGATGCGGCTGTTCGACGTCGTTGCACTGAGGGTCACACTCTGGGAGGTGCCCGACACCACGGCGGTTGACACGGTGGTTGTTGTCGAGCCACCAACGGCTGCCGTGCCCGACGCTGGGGTCAGGGTCACCGAGAAGTCATTTGGAACATTGATGGTCAAGGTGTAGACGGCGGTCTTGGTTCCAGACGTTGCCCGACCCGTAACGGTCAAGGGGTAGGTGCCAGGGACCACTGAGGTGGTGGTCGTGATCGACAGGGTGGTTGAGCGGTTGGCAGAACTCAGTGAGGTTGACCCGAGGCGTGCGGTGACACCAGTTGGGGCACCAGAAACCGACAACGAGATCGTCTGGGAGGTGCCGGACAACGTTTGCGTCGTCAGGGATGACGACGCGCTCGATCCAGGGTTCACTGCACCAGAAGTTGGCGAGAGCGCAATGGCAAAGTCATTGACTGATGCGGCCCTCACCGTCAAGGTGTACGTGGCGGTCTTGGTCCCTGAGGTCGCAACCCCAGTCACGGTGAGCGGGTAGACGCCAGCAACTGCTGCAGAGGTCGTGGCAATCGACAACGTTGTTGACGATCCTGAGTTGACCGAAGCAGAACCCAAGGTTGCGGTCACGCCAGTTGGAGCGCCAGTAACCGTGAGGGCCACCGATTGAGCCGTGCCTGAGGTAGTAGCCGTCGAAACGCTCGCCGAAGCAGCGCCACCAGCGGTCACGGTTGCCGAAGCAGGCGAGACCGCAACGGAGAAGTCATTCGCCGCTGGGCCACCGGTCACGATGGCGTGAGCGATTTGGCAGGCGGAGACTTCATTTGACCAGTTGGACTGCATCGCAAACGAACCGGTGGCAAAGGTGATGTTTTGTGCACCGGTGGTTCCACCAACGCCGTTCCATGAGCACTTGTCAGAGTTCTCCATGCCCGTGGCGTTGTCCCACCAGCCACCACCTGGGTTCTGGTCGGTAATCGTTTCCGCAAATTCGTGACCACCAACAATGGTGACGCCGTCAAGGGTGCCGGCGGCTCCAGCGTTGACGTAGTTCGCGCCACAACTTCCACCCATGTCGGGGATGTAGGGCAGGTTGGTAAAGGCAATGTCGCCATAGGACGATGGCGCAGCTCCACCGGTGAGTCCGGCGTCACCGTTGTAGTCGTGCCAAGCACAAAAGCCACCAGTTGGGGTGTTGAAGCCGTCTGGGTGGGTGCCGGTTGGTGAAACAATCACGTACTGCACTGAGCGATTTTGTGCGGCAGTCGTGTTGCCAAAGTGCGCAGCGGCCAACACGGCCTCTTTGGCCAAGGTGTTGCCGTTCACTTGAGCGCCAGAGGCAACGGAGTTGTCATACCAAACACCGGCTAAGGCTCCACCGGTTGGGTAGCCAACGTGTGGAAGGCCAGCAGCACAGGTCTGTGCCCCATTTGCCGCACCATCGCAGTACTGGGTTTGAACGCCAGACCACAGTTCGTTATTGGTGCCGAGGCCTTTGAACATGGCCTGAATCCGAGGTGCCATGCCAGCGGTGTCACCAGTGAAGGTGGCATAGCCATTGCCGTCAGTGCCTTGGGTGCCCCACTGGGAGCCGTAGAACACGACATAGACCTGAGGTGGACCGGTGGTGACTTCAATGCCGTTGATGCCACCGTGGGCGCTCAAATTGGTGACGGCGTTGGCTCGACGGATCTTGAGGGCTTTGGCTACTTTGGCCGTTGGCTTCACGAGGAAGACCACCTTGCCAGAGTGCGCAGCAGCGTGCACGGTGCGAGGTGCTGCACCAGCGAGCGGAGCCGCAACGGTGAGACCACCAACCAAGGTGGCAAGCGCGAGTGACGTACGGAGTCGTTTGGTAGGAGCCATGTCCCCAATCCTACGGCCGATTGCTCGCCAAGGGAAGAGGCAGCAAAGAGTTTCCACCGCGACCTTCGAACTTTGTTCGCCGAAGGTCGCAACGGTACAGTTGCGCCGAACAAGGAGAGCATCACCATGGCCCGCGTCAGCACCTATCTCAACTTCCCTGGCACCTCGGAAGAGGCCTTTTCCTTCTACGCCAGCGTGTTTGGCAGTGAAGTGACGATGTTGCAGCGCTTTTCTGACATGGCGAGTCCTGATGGTCCACAACTGAGCGCCGAAGAGCAGTCGCTCATCTTGCATGCAGAAGTCGAGATCTTGGGTGGTCACGTGATCATGGCGACTGACTTTTTGCCATCAATGGGTCACGAGCTGCGTATTGGCAACAATGTGACGATGAACTTGGAGCCAGACACAAGTGAACAGGCCGACGCGCTCTATGGGGCGTTGTCAGAAGGTGGTTCAGCGTCAACCGGCATGAATCAGATGCCATGGGGCGCGTACTGGGGTTGCACGCTTGATCGCTTCGGCATTCGCTGGATGTTGAACGTCGCCCAGTAGCAGTGTGGCTATGCGGCTCGAATGGTGCCGCCGCGGAGGACCTTTCCAGGAAGTTCTCCAGTGAATTCATCGTCTTGAACGGTCACGACCCCGCTGTTGATGGTCAAGTCGTAGCCGCGGCCGCGTTGCACGAGGCGCCGAGCACCTGTTGGCAGGTCAAAGGCCATAGTTGCGGCGTCAAAACCAAGACGGTCGTAGTCAATGACGTTGAGATCCGCCTTCATCCCAGGGGCAATCACGCCGCGGTCGAAGAGTCCAAACAACTGTGCGGTGTCAGACGTCTGACGTCGGACCATTTCTTCGAGCGCCACCTTTTTTCCTCGTGTGCGATCACGAGTCCAGTGGGTGAGCATGAATGTTGGCATGCCACCATCACAAATCGACCCACAGTGCGCCCCAGCATCAGAAAGCCCAAGGCGAGTGTTCTTGTGCTCTTGGAGCTCATAGACGAGATCTAAGTCGCCACCGGAGTAGTTGAACAACGGCACATAGAGCATCCCTTGGCCGTCATTGGCGAGCAGTGCTTGAAGCGCGTGTTCGGCTGGGCTCTTGCCCGACCTGGCTGCCAGCGCAGCCAAAGAATCCGTCGAGGGGTCGGGTTCATAGTCAATAGCACCGCCTTGAACGGGGTACATCCGTTCCCAGCCTGAGGTCAGCAAATCAACAACAGGGGTGATGGGAGGAAGCGATTCGGCCAGCAGTGCCGCTACGACACTGGGGTCGCGCAGCGCCTTCACTTTTTCTTGCGGGGCCAAACCAGCCAGGGCCTGGAACGTTTGGTGGAGGGCAAAGGGGTGAACGGTTCCTTCAAGGCATTCGAGCACGCCAATTGATCGACCTGCGACTTGGCCAACAATGGAGTACCCCTCGGCATTGGCGGCTTCGAGTTCATCGAGCACCTCACGCCAGATCTCCGGAGCATGACGTGGCTGGCTGAAGTTGAACGACACGGTCGCCCCTGACCTCGTGACGAATTCGCGCATCCAACCAAATTGGGTCGGCACATCAGTGTGTTCCATCGCGAGCTGAAAGACCCCTGCGCGACCAGAGCGCGTCCTTTCAGCCCGAAGCGCATCGGCGAGGGCCAGAAGTTCATCAAGTTCAGCAAAGGTGCCCGGCACAAATTCACCATCACGTGACTTATGTAGTGACGTTCGCGAGGTCGAAATACCCATAGCGCCAGCAGCCAAGGCTTCGGTGGCGAGCCGATTCATCATGACAAGGTCATCACTGGTGGCTGTTTCGTTGGCCGCTCCTCGTTCACCCATGACATACCCGCGAAGTGGGCCGTGGGCGAGTTGGAATCCAACGTCTAAGACATGTGGTCGCTTGGCAATGGAATCAAGAAACTCCGGAAAACTCTCCCATTCCCAGGAAATTCCCTCACTTAACGCTGAACCGGGGATGTCTTCAACCCCTTCCATGAGTTGCACCAGCCACGCATGGCGATCGGGATGCACAGGGGCGAACCCAACTCCACAGTTCCCGGCAACTGCAGTGGTGACGCCATGCCAACTCGAAGGGGTCAGCCACGGGTCCCAGGAGGCTTGCCCGTCATAGTGGGTGTGGACGTCAACAAATCCTGGTGTCACCAGTCGACCTGCCGCATCAACCTCACGAGTCGCTCGACCGAGGGTGCCGGCCTTGGCGACTTCAACAATCATGCCGCCGCTGATGGCGATATCGGCAGGTCGTCGTTTCGATCCAGTGCCATCGACGAGGTCGCAATTACGAAGAACGAGGTCGTACATATCTTCACGCTACCTTCGAGCAAGCAGCACGTTCGAGACGTGGTTAGTCGAGTGGCTGAAGGTAGGAAAAGGGGAGCAACTCACGAGCGGAAAACACGAGTGGTCCTTCCTTCGTTGGGGTAATCACTCGAATGTCAGGGTAATAATCAATGAACACTTGTCGGTCTCGACCGCACGGTGCCATCACGCCACGCTCGGCTGATCCAACGGCCACGATGGTGGTGATCTCGCCGGCGCCGTTTGCTCTTGCCGCCCCAAGTGCGACAAGTTCTGCACAGGGTCCACCAGTGAAGTGATAGAGGTTCACCCCAACGAAAATTTGGCCACTCCCGTCACGAACTGCTGCTCCCACGGTGTGGATTTCGCGTTCGAATTCTCCATGTTCGGCAATGACCTTGGCCGCCGCGGCAATGAGCTCGAGGTCATCTCCGGTGAGTGGACTGGGCATAGCCAAACAGTACTTCGACCACTACGTGGCCACTTTGGCAAGTCAGGACGCTTGGTGAATCCATTCATCGAGCCCTGCGCGCTGAACACTTTCGCGACACACCAAGCAAAAGCCTGCGTCTGGGTCGGGCCGGTGTGTCGTTGGCCCACGGGAAGTGTTTGAAATGTTGGTGATCAGTTCCATGGGTCTAGGTAACCCGAGGAGTATTTCCGGCTCGTTTCGCCGAGGTGACGGTCGCGTCAACCTCTTCGCACCACCTACTTTTTGCGAGAGAACAGTCGGCGAGATTTGACCGCAGGTGTGGCAACGAGGTTGGCAACTGCTGACCATCCGCTCGCCGTGCGCTGCCAAGGAAACTGCTCCGCTTGAGTGCGAGCTCTTGACCGCCAGGTTGGCTCATCGCCATCAAGGATGGTCTTGAGCGCTGCCACCACCTCACTGAGTTCCGGTTCAACGCAGAGGCCTCCAGCGCCAACAACCTCTGGTAGTGCGCCGCGTGTCGACGCCACAACCGGTGTGCCCGACGCCATTGCTTCAAGCACCGTCAGACCAAATCCTTCATGACTGCTTGGCGCACACAGCACTGACGCGGTGGCTAACACTCCGGCGAGTTCGGCGTCAGACAAACCCTTCAGGCGCACCACTTTGTTGTCGCCTGCTTCGAACTCCGCAAATGCAGCGCGCTCAATGGCCTCGACGTCGCCGCCTAAATGTTTGGCCGCACTCGCCACCATGACTAACCGGTGGGGGTAGCCCTCGGCAATGAGTTGCTGCAGCGCGTCACGGACAAGGCCGACGTTTTTGCGTGGCGCGAGTGAATTCACAAACGCAACGAAAGGATCTGGTCCGAGATGTTGGAGGGCTGGTAGCTGTTGCGCCTCGTGTCGACGGTCGGGATGAAAGGAGGTGAGGTCGACACCGAAGGGAATCACATGGATGGATTCGGGTACAAGACCATAGGCATTGATGAGTTCACGCTTGGCTGACTCCGCCCCAACAATGACCGCATCAGCACCAGTGACCCCTTCTCGCGTCGCCGAATCAATGGCATCGAGATAG
This sequence comes from Acidimicrobiaceae bacterium, assembly GCA_947447225.1. Lineage (GTDB taxonomy): Bacteria > Actinomycetota > Acidimicrobiia > Acidimicrobiales > RAAP-2 > CAIQEU01. Next base: position 21,201 of record CANFJV010000008.1, on the reverse strand, counting down.
CTCTTGGGATAGCCAACATAGGCACCCTCAACCGTCCAGCCCGCCTCATAGGCAACGGCGACGAGGCGCCCTGTTACTTCCGGAAGTCCACCATGAGCACTGAAGAACCAGACGTCAGGAGTACCTGACGCATCAAGGACGGCGAGTTGTGCCAATGCGGCTCGGACCGAGGTCCACACGCGGCTGTGTCCGCTGATGGGTGCACCCTCAGGAAGGGTGCTTTGAGGAATGCCAATCGTCGCAGTGCGAGTTGAGCGGCGATCCATAGATGAAGCGTAGAACGAAGAACAAAAGCGCTACACGCGACCGGTGCGTTCTCGGTGGCGACACCCGGGCCAGCAACAGGGGCGTCGCATTCCCTCTTCCAATTCTTCTTGGGTCCGGCGGATGCGACGAGCTCTCGTCTCTGCTCTTTTGGCATCGGTGACCCAGCAAATGAATTCATTGCGAGCTAGTGGGGTGAGGTCATTCCACGCGGCCAAGGCGACTGCATTGGCCTCGAGTGAAAGGCGCAGGTCATCGGGGAGTAAATGGAGCGGTCCGGTGAGTGCAGTCACGTCTTCCACGTCGCTCAGCGTAGGCCGCAGTTCACCCTCTGTTCAACGTTGCGATCGACCGAGATACTCCACAATTCGGTCAACCGTTGCGGTTTCGCTGAGCGAGGCGTTGTCGAACCACAGACCCTGTCGAGGGGTGTCGTGGTCAATTTCTTCACTCACCCATTTCCATGCGTCAATGAAGGGGCTACCCATGTTGATCCACGAGGCACGAAGTTCGTCGTAGTTGCGATGGAGCATGACGAAAGTAAAGGGCGTGTCACGCAGTTCTTCGGTGAGTTGATGAAATCGTGCCCCGTGAATGATGTCATCGATAACGGCGGAAAACCCAGCCGCAAGGAAGGACTTGGCGACAAGACATGCGTGGTGGAGCCGCAGTGCCAATTGCTGTGCGGCTTCTTCGCTCGTGCCTTCCACGGTCGGCTGATCTGCTCCGGACACAATCATTTGGTGCAGCACGTCGGCTTCAACGTGAGCGGCGCGACCAAGGCGAGTTGCTAGGAGGCTCGCGATGGTCGACTTTCCTGCGCCAGGCAGACCAGAGATCACAATGAGCTGTGGTGGAAGGCCGTCCGGCAAGGCAACGCTTCTCATTGGTCCGGCTCGGGTCGTGGCGTGCCTGGAAGAAAGCGCCGTGGCCCCGGGCCTTCTTTGGCCATATGGTCGGCGGGGTTGATGAGCAAGCATCGCTTGAACGACAGGCAACCACAGCCAATGCAATTGGTGAGGTCCTCTCGCAACCGGAGGAGCTGGTCGATTTGGACATCGAGTCGATCTCGCCAGGTCGCCGACAACGCTTCCCAATCGTCTTCTCGTGGCGTTCGCTGCTTCGGCAGATTGTCGAGTGCCGTCCGGATCTCTTCGAGCGAAATCCCGACCCGTTGTGCCGCACGAATAAAGGCAATGCGGCGAAGTACCTCACGGCCAAAGCGGCGCTGATTGGCGTCATTTCGCCAACTCGAGATCAGACCTTCTCGCTCATAGAAGTGGAGCGCGGAGACTGAGACCCCCGTTCTCGCTGCTACTTGGCCAACCGACCATTCATGAAACGACGTCGTTGAATTGGCCACCCATCCATGTTACTGCTTGACCTCAACCTTGGTTGAGGTTGTTGAATGGAACTCTCACCAACAAAGAGAGATTCCAATGGACGCATTCATGGTGGTTGCCACCTTTCAAGAAGGAACCGACATGCGAGAAGTTTTCGCCGTCGTGGCCGAGGAACAAGCGCGGGTCAAGGTGCTCGAAGACGAAGGCCGAGTCGGTCACCTCTACTTGTCCTTGGCACGCGGAACGGTATTCATCCAAACCTTTGCGCAAAGCGACGACGAAGCCCGCGACACGGTGTTGTCACTCCCGATGGCCAAGTGGTGGAACCTTGACGTGTTCCCCCTAGGTGCTCCAGTTGTTCCAGGAGCACCGGCATGAGCACCTTCACTGACGCCGAACGCGCGTATCTTGCTGCGCAGCCACTCATGCGCTTTGCCACGGCATCGCCAGAAGGCAAGCCAGACGTGGCCCCAGTCGTGTTTGAGGTCGACGGGGATGACATTGTGACTGCTGGATTCGACATCACCCACACGGTCCGGTATCGCAATTTGCAGAAGAATCCTCAAACAACGGTCGTGATTGACGACCTTGCCTCGGTGAACCCTTGGTCGCCTCGGGGGATCAAAGTGATGGGAACGGCGAGTATTGAAGCCTTTGACGGTGGCGAACGCTTCCGCATACGCCCGAAGGTCATCGTGAGCTGGGCGATTAACGACACGACTCCTGGCATCCCGAAGATGGAGCGTCGAGCAGTGGGCGAAGAGGCCTAACCCCAACCGTGGTGCTCAGGGTTCATCAAAGAGCACCGCGAACACCGCACGAGTCGACGTGGTATTCCAGTGCTGTTCGTTGAGCGTCGCCGTTGACTGTTCAATGAGTAGGCGGCCTTGGACTTGGCCATAGAACCACCACATCACCTCGGTCGCATTCGCATCGTTTCGAACAAGACCTCGGTCTTGGGCGGACCGAATCGCACTGGCACCTTCATTGATGAGAACTTGCAGCTCTCGGTCAATGGCTGCTTGGAGGGCTGGTCGGTGAATACTCGCGCCAAGTACCTCAAATTGGAGGCGCCGAAATTGGGCCCGAGAAGGGTGATGGGTCGCGGCGAGCAAAAGTTCCATGATTGCCTTCAATTCGTCAACCGTGGTCGCCGCTTGGATCGTGATGGCGAACGGTGAGGCAATCGAGGCAATTGCCCGGCGGAACCGTTCAGCTTGTGCCGCAACGATCAGGCCGTCGCGGCTGCCAAATGCTTTGTAGATGATTGGAGACGTGACCCCACACGCCTCGCCAATGTCTCGAATTTTGACCGAGGTCTCACCACCTCGCTCGATCACCGAAATCGTCTCGGCGAGAAGCCGATCTTTTGTGTTGGCAAGCTCGGATTGGTTGACTTTTGATTCTCGTTTTGCCACGGCATCGAGCACTGCGGTGAGGTCGACGAGGCCTGAAATTTCGGGCATCCTGCCTGTTTCATGTTCCATCAGCCAAGAAGTGTAATCCTTCAACTAAAAATTCCTGAGCGCCGATGGATCAAAGGTCATGATGACGACTGGTCCCCGTGTCACCCGGCGAAATTCGCTCAGTCCACGCTCGAGGTCTCTCCACTGGTGAACGGCGACCGAGGCCAAGGCGCTGTCAAAGCTGTCGGTGACGCTCGAAAACTGAACACTTTCGCCGGGCGAAAAGTGAACACTGCTGTTGAATCTAGCCCTGCTCTGCGTCGGCGGTGAGGGTGACGCTCGGCAGGGTCTCTGGTTCTTGAAATGCAGTGCTCACTTAGTGGAGTGCAACATCAGTGCGGAGGGACGCAAGGAGATGCGTTCGCCACTCTCGAGCATCCCAGAGATCCTTGCGAGCACGTTGAGCCACCTAGTAGCGCTCTTACCCCATCGCCGAAAGTGACCTGGAGGTACGACCGTTGTGTGTGGACGTGACGCAGCGCTGTTCGTCCATTATGGTACAATAAACGGTACTGGTAAGGAGCCTCCATGACGATAACAGCGAGTGAAGCTAGGAAGAACCTTTTCCCCCTCATTGAACAGGTCAATAATGATCGGCAGCCCGTTGAAATCACCTCGCGTCGAGGGGATGCAGTGCTGATGTCGCGAGCTGACTACGACGCTCTGACGGAGACGGCATGGCTTTTACGATCGCCAGCTAACGCCACCCGTCTCATCGAAAGCCTCCACCAAGCGCAAACTGGGGAACGACTGCAACACTCGCTTGAATTGTGAGGCTGGTTTTTACTCCCAACGGCTGGGATGATTACCGGTTTTGGCTTGCGAGGGACCGGGCAACGCTCAAGAGAATCAACCGATTGATAGAGGAATCACTCCGTGAGCCGTTTGAAGGAATCGGCAAACCTGAGCCTCTGCGCCACATTTTGGCGGGTTGCTGGTCCCGGCGCATCGACGAAGAGCACCGTTTGGTCTACTTGGTTGATGGCGAGGACTTGGTAATCCTCCAAGCACGCTTTCACTACGCGCCATAGTCACAACTGGTGTCAATCGAGTGCGAACCGATACACATTGGTATGCCGTCGGATATTGAAAACAGTGCCGACTCCGGGCCTCGTCGCCCTGCGAGATACTTCAGAAATGTCATCTCCTCTTCTCGGACTCCGTACGGTTATCTACCCTGCCCCAGATCTCGAAAATGCTAAGGAGTGGTGGAGCAATTTTCTCGGCTTTGAGCCATATTTCGATGAACCCTTCTATGTGGGCTTCAACGTCGAAGGCTACGAACTTGGTCTGTTGCCAGACGCAGATCCAGCAGACGGGGCTCAGACCTACTGGGGCGTCGCCGACGTGAGGCAAGCCGTGGAACGAGCAATCGCCCATGGTGCTATCGCAGTGTCGGCAGTGGCTGATGTTGGCGACGGCATTGTGACTGCCACCGTTCGCACGCCGAGTGGCAGTGTCGTGGGCTTTATCTTCAATCCGCACTTCATGCTCAACTAGCCAACTGGCATCGCTTCAATCGAGAGTTCTCTCTCGAGGCTGAACAACTGCACGCTCATCTCTCTTTTATTGGTAACAACCAAACCGTTCCAGACACAGGAACCGATTCCCCGCTACGCCACCGCGAGCGGCGTGATGGTATCGAGGACTGGACCGAGCTGATCCTTTTCGATTTCAAGGTCGTATCGAGCCTGAAGGTTGATCCAGAAGCGCTCGCTTGTCCCGAAGTACTTCGACAAGCGCAGTGCCGTATTTGCGCTCACCCGACGCTTACCGTGAACGATTTCATTGATACGGCGCGGTGGGACACCAATCGAGATGGCCACGTGGTGCTGGGTCACCCCAAGGGGCTCAAGAAAGTCGGCCATCAAGACCTCGCCAGGGTGGATTGGGGGCATCGTGATCGTCATCGCTTTTCCTCTCAGTGGTAGTCCGTGATCGCGACCTCTTCGGGTCCCGCCTTCGTCCATCGAAAGCAGATCCTCCATTGGTCATTGATTCTGATGCTGTACTGACCGGCTCGGTCACCGCCGAGCTTCTCGAGTCGGTTCCCCGGAGGCACTCGAAGGTCTTCAAGCACTTCTGCTGCATCTAAGACCGCGAGCTTTCGTAGGGCGATCCGCTGGAGATCGCCGTGGAGCTTCTTGACCCTGGTGCGGGGACCCCTGTTAGTGGTCCAGGGCCAATGAGAGTCGTTGTTGATATTGCTGTTCCTTTCAGCCTTCGTCCGTGCAGACTACTGCGCGGTGTTCTCGAGCAGTCGTAAGAGGCGAGCAATTCGAAGAAGCAGCGTTGGACCTCGGAGCGCCAACAACTCGTTGCGAACAAGATCAATGACTGTCCCGGCAACAATCATGGTTTCACTATCGACCCAGTCCTTGCCTCGGTTGAAGCTCACCTTGAACACGACAAGATCATCTTGGACCAACGACATCGAATGTTTGCCGTTTGGCGCCAATCTAAGTCGCCGCTGACCGCCTGCGTTCAAGCATTCGTTGGTGGAATGGTTCAAAACTAAAATAGAGGTAGACCACGTCAAATCCTCGAACCATTTGCGCTCAGGTAGCAGGTAGCGCGAGGGGGGCTCACTCATTGGAGCAAAGCCTTCGGGTTCGAGTGCCCTGAGAACAGCTCCTGCATCATTGAATGGTGTCGCCACGTTGACGCCAATGCCATTGATATCTCGAGGATCGGCGTAGTTGGCCAGAGCAAGTGCTCCCCCGAACGTGTAGGCGATCCCTTGTGAGGTCAGTACCCGATCGACATCAATGAGGCAGTCAAGAATGATCTGAGCCTCGAAGAACCTTGACGCCAGTCAACACTCATCGAATGACAGCGGCGCGAACATCGCTCGGTGTGTCGACGGTGAGTCCCTAGTAAATGGGAGCTCGGCCCTCAGCGTTGTGTTCGGGCCAATCTTCACAAGGAGTCCATCGACCTTTTGCCAAGGCAACGTGAATCGTTTTCGTAGGCAGAGAGATGTTCTGGAGTGATCCCGACAATTTGGCTGAGTTGTCGCTGGGTCAGATTCTGTAATCGACGAAGGTTCCGATTGAATGCAATCATTACGTCGGTTGAATTCTCGGGTCGAGGGCGCTGAGTTCTTCTTGGTTCTCGGACAGGAATTGCCTGAACCGCCGGATCAGGGCAATACCGAGCACGAGATCCTCGGTCGGAAAGGCTTGTTCATCAGCAAATGCAACAAAGCCCGTGATGGCGAAGCCGAGGACCTGCGCGTAGGTCCGCTCAAGGACGGGGTCCATTGGCGCGTCACCTATTTGCTTCAAGATCTTGATGACGATGTTGTTGTCGTCGGGAAGGGCAAAGGTGCTCAAGCGAACCCCTTCCCCACGAAGCCAAGCCACAAGCCGAGCACTCAGGACAAGATCAGGGTGGAGAACAAGGGCTGGATTTGCTTGGGCACCTTCTAATTGTTCGAAGGCCTCACCAACATTTGAAATCAGGGTTTTCGCAACTTCTTCATACAGGCCGAGTTGGCCACCAAAAGCAGATTGGATGGCGACGGGAGTAAGTCCTGCTCGTTCGGCAATATCTTTGGTTGTCACTTGCGAAAAAGTGCGTGTGCGAAAGAGTTCAATGGCGGCGTTGATGAGCAGTGAGCGAGCTTCAGCTTTTCGAACGTAGGACCGCTTAGTTGTTGCCTTCGCGCTCACTACTTCTCCCTCAGGAACTTGACCCTGTAATCCTCAGACGTGTCAGACGTCAACGGCCAACAGTAATAGCACCTCGGTGACTTCACGAGGCGAGCACAACGCGTCTTGTTCGCTGATTATTCGCCGAACGAGATTCCCTCTGCGAGTCGGGGGAGTTCGTCTCGGATCCGTCCAAGAAGAATGGCGGCACCAGCGAGATCGCCGGGGCGGCGGTCGTGGGCATCACCAAACATGATGAATCCTTCACCGATGTACTGCAGGATCTGCGCAAACAACCACGCCTGGGCCTCGGTCGCCGTACCTGGTTGATGACGCGCCATAAAGGTTTGGCTGACTTGAAATTCGGACTCGACCTTGAAGTCCTGCGGGTCCGCACCTTGTCCGATGAGCCAGGAGACGAGGCGAGTCCGAAGGACCACATCTTCGTTAAACAGCAGGGTGAATTGGATCTGGTCAGCTGGAAGCGACGCCATCATGGCGGCAAATCGGTCACCGAGCTCTCGGGCAACGGCCACAAAGAGGCCTTGCTGAGAACCAAAGATGTTCACAATCGCTCGAACGTTGAGTCCGGAGTCCTCGGCGATTCTTCGCACGGTGACGTCGGGGAAGGGCAGTTCCCGCAAGAGATCAATCGTGGCGTTCACCAAGAGAATCCGGCCTTCGGCACGAGGAACATAGGACCTCTTGCTGGTTTGCTCTGGAATTGCTGCTCCTGCCACAACTCAATCCTAGTTCTAGAGCGAGCGAAGACTCCCTGATTCGCACCTTCGCATTCACCAAGTGTTCACTTTAACTCATTGAGTAGTTCATTTACTCAATGATGATTTTTGTGATATGAAGATTGACTAATTCTTCAAGACCACTCCAGATCTCGTGAGAAAGCGGATTGAAATGCTCACCACTGTTCAAGTCAATGATGGAAAGGGAGGCCAAGCGGTATCTCTCAAAGTGCGTCTTCGTCACGTTTTCGGGGGAGTCCTCGCAGGGTTTCTTGCCCTCAGTGGAGTGGCACTCTCGGCGCCTTCTCCGGCTGGAGCGGCAACCGATGTCCAAACTCCTGGTTATCTCACGACCTTCGCTGGCAATGGCTCGTATTGGGACGCTTCTGCTGGCCCAAGCGGGACAGCCACTTCGGCATCACTCGGGTCGTTGAGAGGGCTTGCGAGTGACTCACTCGGCAACGTGTACATCTCCGATGTCAGTCGAGCAATGGTGGAGAAAGTCTCACCAAATGGCCAGATCTCCGTCGTTGCTGGTGGTGGCTTCTCGGCTCCTTCTAACGGATACTCGGCCGTTAGTGTCGCGTTGGGCTCGCCTCAGGGGCTAGCAACCGACTACTACAACAACGTCTACATCGCCGATTCATCACTCAACAGGATCTTCCTTGTCACCCCTCAAGGCACGATCTTCACCGTTGCCGGCTCTGGTGCTGTCGGCTCGGGTGCCTTGCAAGGATCAACATCTGCGTTGACTGCAGGCTTGAATGGACCCTCCGCAGTTACGGTCAGCAGCACCGGAACGATCTACATCGCCGATACCGGGAATCAGGTGGTTGAAGCAGTAAAGAACGGAATGCTGAGCGTCATTACCGGAACGGGGGTAGCGGGCAGCCCCACGGAAGGTCTTGCAGTTTCATCCAAACTCGCCACACCGCTAGGTCTCGCACTTGATTCGCAAGGCACCTTGTACATCGCATGTGCCGGTACGTACCAAGTGGTGAAGGTTTTGCCGAATGGCTATCTCGTAAAGGTTGCTGGAACCGGCATCTCGGGGGCAATCACCGAAGGTGCTCTTGCGACACAGTCCAAGTTGAACCCCCCGAGAGGCCTAGCCCTCGACTCAGTTGGCGACCTCTACATCAATCTTAACGGCCGGATTGCTCGAGTTGATCCCAATGGCAACATCTCGACGTTCGCCGGTGGCGCGAGCAACACCATGCCCTGCGTATTGGGTGGCGTAGCGGCAAAGTGCTACTTCGGAAGTTTGTACGCGGTAGCTGTTGGACCCGATCAAACGGTCTATATCGCTGACGACACGAACCGTCGGGTTTATTCCGTCGCCATCACACCGGGTGCCCCCTCTCAGGTATCGGCAACTGCATCGGGAACTTCGGCTTATGTGCAATTCAATGCGCCATCGTCGAACAGTTCTGCACCAACGGCGTACCAGGCGACGAGCAACACCGTCATTGCAACGGACACAGGTTCACTTGCTTCGTTTGGGACGGATGGCTTTTCCAGCCCAATCGTGGTTTCAGGACTCACCACAGGACACACCTACACCTTCAGAGTGATTGCAAACAATGCGTTTGGTTCGGGCCCCGCAAGTGCGGCGAGTTCCCCGTTCACTTTGCTCAGCGCCCCACAGGCTCCAACAAATGTCACGGTTCAAGTTGTTGGCTCGATTGATGATGCTTCTGCGTTTGTGAGCTTTACACCACCGGCAGATAACGGTGGCGCAAACGTCACGAGTTACACCGTCACTGCACATGATCAGTCAAGCCCTGGTAGCCCGTCGGATGGAAGCACCTGCGTTGCTGGTCCTGGGATTTCATCGAATTGGTACGCGTGTCTTATTAGTCAACTGACCTATGGCGATACCTATACCTTCACCGTTACTGCCACGAGCGCTGGGGGTACTTCAGTTGCGAGTGTCCCGAGTGCACCTGCGGTGCCGACTTCTACCCCGTCAACGGTCACTGACCTTCAGGCGTGGTTGACGGACAGCGTAGGAACCGTTCAGGTCCACTTCACCCCACCAAACCTTCACGGTGAAGCGCTAGCCGGTTACATCGTTGGAGCTGATGGTCCAAATGGAGCACATGCCAGCACCTTCGCCGACGCTTCTGGAAATGCGAGATTCACGAATCTCGCTGTCGGATCGTGGACGTTCCGAGAAATTACGGTCGCAAGCCCAACGTGGAGTGCCGACTCCAACATCGTCGTGGTGAACGTGGCGATGGCGCCAGGTGCTCCAACTTCGGTCGTGGCCTCCACCAATGGGGTTCCAACCGGAAGCGCCTATGTCTCCTACGCTCCATCAGAGATGACCGGTGGAGCAAGCACCTACGCCTACCGAGTCCTTGCCCACGACCTGGCGAACCCCGGTGCACCTGAGAGCGGTCAGGGTTGTGTCGCTGGACCTGGCTACTCGCCGACTTGGACCGCCTGCATGGTCACTGGACTTTTGACTGGCCACCACTACACCTTCACGGTGGTGGCGGACTACTCAATTCCAGGAACGACCATGACGGGATCTTCTTCGCCTGGAACAAGCGAGGAGGTGGCCATTGCTGGACCGCCAAGTGCCCCGCAACAACTGAACGCTTCGGCAGGCGATGCTTCAGCCACAGTGACGTTCTCTGCTCCAGCAGATGATGGTGGCTCGCCAGTTGTGAGCTACACCGTGACCGCTCAAGACGTGACCAATCCTTCAAGTGGCACCAACGGCGCAACCTGCCAGGTCTCAGGTGCGACGAACTCGCTTTCGTGCACCATCAGTGGTCTCACCAATGGCGACGCCTACGGCTTCACCGCAACGGCAACCAACTCCGCTTACACCTCGGTTGCCAGTCTTTCGACCGGCCTTGTCACTCCTGAGCCGTTTGCCGCCAATATTGCAGTTGTTGCTCAGTCAAAGAAGTTGCAGGTTTCGTGGACCCCTTCGTCGGAAGGCGCAATTGATTCCTACCTTGTCTCCACCGTTTCTGGCGATGGAACGATCTGCACGACAACAGAGACCACCTGCACGATCTCGTGGCTGAAAAACGGTGTGACACAAGTCATCCAAATTGATGCCTATGACGATCAGGGCAATTTGCTGTCAAGTGTGCTCAGTGACCCGGTGGCACCAGCGGGTGCACCGCTTGCTCCCCTCAATGTGACCGCTGTTGCAGGCAACCGAAGCGCCACAATTAGCTGGTCGGCGGCGAGTGCTCAAGGAAGTGCCGTCACGACCTACACCGTGACCGACGAACAGGGAAACAGTTGCTCAACCGAAACGCTGTCGTGCACGATTTCTCAACTCGTGCCCGGAGCAAATGACGCCTTCTTTGTGACAGCGACCAATGGAGTTGGCACCTCGCCGCTGTCGGTCAGTTCCAATATTGTCGTGATCTCGGCCACCCCGTCCGCCCCACAAGGTGTCACCGTGACGCCAAAACTCTCATCGCTGCTTGTGTCGTGGAGTGCGTCTTTGACCAACGGTGGATCAGAGATTTCGAAGTATCTCGTGACGGATTCTTTTGGCAACACCTGCATGACGGATCAAACCTCCTGTGTGCTGTCTGGCCAAAGCCTGGTGAACTCGGCGATTGACACCGTGACCGTTGTTGGCGTCAACCTCGATGGTCTGTCATCTGAGAGCTCAGCACCAGTGACTGGCGTGACCGGATCGTTGCCGGACGCACCAACTGGCCTCCACGCATATGGGGGCAAGAACGAGGTCTACCTTGAGTGGACGGCACCGTTCTTCAGAGGCGGCGTTCCCATTCAGAACTACACCGTGGTGGTCTCCAATGGGCAGTCCTACACAACGGAGTCGACGAATTACCTCATTACCGAACTTGATGGCGGGATTGGTCTCGGTTTTCAAGTGTTCGCCAACAATGAGTTTGGGTCATCGCTCTATTCAGCATCGGCGGATGCCATGGCCGTTGATGTTCCAACCGCGCCAACTGGCGTGGTGGCAACGGCCCAAGACAATGGCTCCGTTGTCGTGCAGTTCAACGCGTCAAGCGGCAGAGGGCTGAGCGTGGATCACTACACCGTGAGTGACGGAAATGGTCACTACTGTGAGACCACGTCAACCTCATGCACGGTCAGTGGCCTCAGCCTTGGTCACACCTATCGCTTCAACGTGGTGGCCACCAATGGTCGAGGAGACTCGGCGAAGTCGCTGTCGTCGGTTGACGTGTTGGCCGCAGCCTTGCCCGAAGCTCCTCATGACCTTTTCGTCACTGGTGGGAATCACTCGGTGCTGATCTCATGGCAGGCCGGAGCAGACAATGGCTCAACCATTAGCTCCTACAAGGTCTCAAGTATTGGGCTAGCCGGACCAGTTGTTCTCTGCCAGACGTCACAGACCTCGTGTGCCATTGGCGGACTCAACAATGGCGCCCCCTACCAGTTCACGGTCAAAGCAACCAATGGCGTTGGCACAAGTGATGCCTCGACGCTTTCGCCGGTGGTTGTTCCCGCGGGAGTTCCAAACAGCCCAACAAATCTGACGGCTGTTGTTGGTGACGGATCAGTCACGCTGAGTTGGACCGGGTCATCAACCAATGGAACCCCCGTTACCTCCTACACCGTGTCGGCAAATGATGGTTCGTCGTGTGACACGCCAAATGGCGAGCAAACCACGTGTGCCATCTCTGGTCTCACCAATGGCCAGACCTACTCCTTCTACGTCGTGGCTAACTCACTGGCTGGATCGTCGCTTGGCGCCAGTGTGCGAGCGACCCCGATTGGTGTGCCAACGGCCCCGCAACAAGTGTCGGTCGTTGCTGGAAATGGCAGTGCCGTCATCTCCTTTGGACCTCCCGCATTCAACGGCGGTTCAATCGTCACCCGTTACGTCGCAAGTGACGGATTTGGCGACACCTGTTGGAAGCAAGCTGCGGGCAGTTGCCGCATCTCCGGCCTCACCAATGGCCAGAACTACACGTTTGCTGTTGTCGCCATCAATGCAGCGGGTCCTTCAACTGCAGTCAGCGTTCAAGCAATGCCTGCAGGTCCTCCATCTCGGCCAACGGGTGTGATTGCTCAAGCACAAAACGGCAAAGCGCTCGTTGTCTGGATGCCACCTGCAGACAATGGCAGCCCGGTGCTGAGCTACACCGTGACGAGTAGTGCGGGGCAAAGCTGCACCTCAACAACTTCTTCGTGCACGGTGAGCGGCCTGAGGAATGGCGAGAGTTATTTCTTCATCGTGAAAGCAACCAATGCCCTCGGCACGTCAAATCCCTCTGCAGCGAGCAACGAAGTCACCCCATCTGCTCCACCAACAGCACCACAGAACTTGGTGGCAGTGCCAGGTGACGGAGCAGCGACGTTCTCATGGAACGCACCACAGAACACCAATGGCGCAGCGGTCACGTCCTACCGAGTGACCAATGGCGTCAACTTCTGCGAGACGACGTCAAAGACCTGCACGGTCACTGGCCTCACCAATGGTCAGGCTTCCGTCTTTAGGGCCTATGCCCAGAACGCTGCGGGACCTTCCATTGCTTCACCAAGTGTGCAGGTTGTCCCAGCAACGACTTCTGGCGCACCAACAATTTCTTCGGTGACGTCGATTGCAACTGGGCTTGAAGTGGCATTCGTGCCACCGACCGTCAATGGTGGCGCTCCGGTGACTTCCTATCTCGTGAGTGTGAACGGTGGGGCGACCTTTGCTGCTGTTGCATCTAAGAGCCTGACGGGATCGCTGCTGCACTTGACTGGACTAACTGCTGGGTCGACCTATTCGGTGGCGCTCAAGGCGGTCAACAGTGCTGGCGCTTCTTCACGTTCCGAGGCAGTCTCGGCCACCTATGTGACCACAGCGAGTTCGCCAAAGATCATTTCGGTGAACAGCCAGAAGACGTCGGTGGTCGTGAATTACGCTGCGCCGTCGTCAACGGGTGGCACGCCAATTGTTGCTTACCAGTACTCACTCGACCGTGGCGTGACGTGGAATCTTGTGTCCTATGGAACGCCGACCAAGATCACGATCACCGGTCTTTTGCGACACAAGACCTATCGCCTGCAACTTCGAGCGGTCAATAGCGCAGGAATTGGTTCAGCATCGTCGGTGAAGGTCGTGCGCACGGCCTAGTGCGAAGTTCGCAAGCGAACACAGGAGTGGAAAACCCTTCCAGTGGCTCCGTTAGTCAAATCCAAAGACGAACAAGACGAGACTCTCCAACTGACGGCTGAAGCCTTCGAGCGCGTCCGCGTGGGAGTGCATGACGTTGACAGGCCCAACGACTACTTCTTGAAATCAAGGCGTGAATCATTCGGGACTCAACGCCCAAGGCTTGACCGGCCATGGAGCGAATAAGGCGCTGGGCCTGACCCGCTCTTTCGGCGTGCAGTTTTTCTTAGATGTGCGGAGCCCCTTCGGCTTGAACCAGACTGCGAGTAGTCCCGCGACTGTCAGCAAGGCGCCGCCAAAGGAGAGAGCAATCACAAGGCTCGTCAGCCGTGGCGCGTGGTGAGTGAGATCCAAGAGCCGGCCATGGGGCCACAGGACGATCATCCGCGGCACGCTCGGGTTCCAGATTTTCGCAAGCGGGGTTGTCCCATGGGACTCATTACCTCAAGCGAGACTCAGCCTCAAACCACGAGGCTGAGGAATGGAATCCAACGTCACTCACGCCGGAGTGTTCGGCTCAGGGCGCTCAATGCTCCAAAGAAAATCTGTAGACATTGGTTTCGCGTTGCGTGAACCCGAGCGCCACGTAGAGCGAGTTCGCTGCCGTTCGGCTCGGCCGAGACGTCAGATCGACCGACGTGGCCCCGAGTGCGTGGGCGTGGTTGAGAGCGGCGGTAACCAGCGCTTTGGCAGCACCGAGTCCACGTGCGGCTTCATCGACGACGACATCTTCAATGAGCGCCTTTATTCCCGTTGGAATTGGTGCACACAGCAGTGATGTCGTGCCAATGATGACTCCATCGTCATTTCGGGCAACGAGGAGACAGGTTGCCTCATCGGCAACAAGATTCTCGAGGTCACCTTCGTCAAAGCCACTCCAACTACTCGACAGTTGCGGTAAGAGTCGCTCAAGTGCTGTTCGAAGTTCATCAGTTGCGACCGTTGCTTGTTCGATGCGCACGGGGCTCACGAGGATTCTTCACCTCGCCAGATGGGATCGCGAATGGTGTCGTAGAGCACGGGTAAATCTTCACCATCAAGAATGGAAAACACGTGTGACCCCCAACGCTCATAGCCAATGAGCGGGCGCGGCAAGTTCTCTGGCCGGAACCACCCAGCATCTGAGGCTTCAAGTGGGTGGAGGTTGATCTCGCCACTTTCAACTCGGCAGAGGAACAAGAGGGAATACAGCGGCAAGCGAGTCATGCCCATGCGAGCACCATCGAGGACCGCAATGAGCCGCTCTGGCACAACCGTTAGTCCAATTTCTTCTTCGACTTCTTTGACGACAACTTCTGGGGCGGAGTAGCCAGGGTCGCACCACCCTGTTGGGTAGAGCCAGAAGCCTGAATCTGCCCGCTGCATGAGGAGCAGTTCGTTCTTTTCGTTGTACACCGCGGCGCCAACGGCGACCTTTGGGGTGACATATCCCGGCACGCCCCGGCCAACAGAGCTCAGCCATTCAGTGACTACACCGCGAGCATCATCATCATGGGGAAGCCCATGGTCGGCGTGGACGCGAATATCGGCCGCCACGCGCAGCACCTCTTCAAAGCGTTCACGCTCATACTGGCTCTCGGTAAAACCAAGACCCGTTCTGGCAATACCGGCGAGCGCTTCAGCCCAACGGTGCAGCGTCTTCATCGGCACGTCGCGTTCCACAAACCCCACGCTACAAGGTTGCACTCACGTCCACATCGGGCAGAATGGAGTCATGGCCGTGAATGAAGACTGTCGTCACTACGTGATGCAATCCACACCAAGTGGGGACAAAGTGGAGCGTTGCAAGATCGATGCTGGTGAACAGGTTCCCTTTGCCTGCCCAGAAGGTTGCTTGTTTTATGAACCTCGAGGGATTGCGACAACGGGTTGGTCGCAGAGCTGAATTAGCTCTCTAAGACGTCGCCTAACAGGTCGACGCCAATGCCTTGGGTGCGAAGCCACTCCGTGGCTGCCACCACTTGTTCGGCGGTGCCTTCAAGGTCGCAGATGATCCATCCGGAATGCTCTTCAACTGCTGCTCGGCGAATATTCGGCGCCACATCAAAGCGGCGAACAATCTCGGCGAGCACTGGGGTGCGAATGAGGTTCTCTGGGAACGTCAACTTCACATGTGGACTCACCATGATGTCTCCTTTGGTGTTGCCAAACCTACTTCGATGAGGTCAACGTATCTCAGTGGGGCACCACTTCAGCAAGTGTGCCAACCATGCCGGTGTAGAACGGGCCAAATTCGGCATACAGCGTTGAGGCTTCGTCAAAGCGCATCGTGTAGACGCAGTCTTTTAAGTCATCTGGGTGGACACCAAACAAGGTGACGCCCCACTCCCAGTCATCGAGTCCTGTTGATCCGGTCACGACTTGCAGTACTCGTCCATGGAACTCGCGACCAGACTTGCCATGTCCCATCATGAGCGCCTTGCGCTGCTCAAAGGGAAGTGAGAACCAGTTGTGGTTTTCGCTTCGACGCTTGCTCATTGGGTAGAAGCAGAACGCGGTCATACCTTCAGGGGGAAGTTGCGGGTAGAGGCGTGCTTGGCGCATCTGCTCTGGAACACCCTTGGCATATTCAGAGATCTCGGTCAACGAGACATAGGAGTCAACCACGGCAAGACCAGCGGCTTGGACAGCAGTTTGGAACTTGCGCAGTACCCAGAGGTCTTTGGCCAACACCATGAAGCAGACATCGGCTTTGTGACCAAGAATCGACGCGGCAACCATTTGTCCACCGGCTTTGATAAGTGCTCGCTCCGCGGTTGCAATCTTGCGCAGGTCAACCGCAGCTTCAGGCTTGCAAAACAGGTGGAGAACCGCCTGGCCGATCTGTGGCTCAAGGGGAGCGTGTCCGGAAGTGGCTGTAGGCATGTCCCAAGCGTAGCCATCACACTTGTCGTTCAACACCGATTGGGAGGGGAGTTCCTCGTCCCGTTAGGTTGTGTCCTGTGGCCAACTTAGTAGCGGCAGCAAACGAACCGTTAGACAAGGCACTCAAGCTGACCGCAACTGCGGTCGTACTTGGCACGATCATGTCGATTCTCGACACCACCATCGTGGTCGTTGCCCTCCATGATCTCCAAAAGGCCTTTGGTGCCTCACTTTCGACCATTCAGTGGGTGACGACTGGCTACCTGCTCGCACTTGCGCTGGTGATTCCGTTGTCCGGCTGGGCCGTTGACCGTTTTGGTGCTCGCCGGAGTTGGCTGGTCGCGCTCACGTTGTTTATTGCGGGGTCTGCTTTGTGTGGCCTGGCCTGGTCAGCCGAGAGCCTCATCATCTTCAGACTCCTCCAGGGTCTCGGTGGCGGCATGATCATGCCCATTGGGCAAACCATCGTTGCTCGAGCAGCCGGCCCTGCCCGCATGGGCCGAGTCATGGGTGTCATTGGCGTGCCTTCAGTATTGGGTCCGGTCTTAGGTCCAGTACTTGGTGGTCTCATTGTCACCTTTGCTAGCTGGCGGCTGATCTTTTGGGTCAATGTGCCCATTGGCATCATTGCGATTTTCTTTGCCCTAAAGGCGTTACCAAAAGGCGAAGAAAATCACGCCCACAAACTCGACACGGTCGGCCTGGCGCTTATCTCGCCTGGACTTGCCGCCCTTGTCTACGGACTGTCTGAAGCTGGAGTCAATGGACAGACCTTCACGACGCCAAAGGTGCTGTCACTGCTCATTGGCGGTGTGGTGTTGCTCGTGGCGTTCTGCGTATGGGCGCTTCGGACCACGACGCCGTTGCTTGATTTACGGCTTTTTCGACATCGAACGTTTTCAATTGCGAGTCTTTGTATTTTCTTGATGGGAGCAGCGCTGTATGGCGGCTTGTTCTTGATGCCGCTGTATTACCAAATCGTGCGTGGCCAATCAGCGCTTGTGGCCGGACTGCTGATGTGTCCGCAAGGACTTGGTGCCATGGCGGTGATGCGCTGGTCGGGATCGATGTCGGATCGTCGAGGGGCACGGGCGGTGGTGCCACTTGGTTCGGCCATCATCGTGGTTGGGACCTTGCCGTTTACCTTTCTCACCGACCACACCTCCTATGTGGTGTTGGCCCTTGCCATGGTGGTGCGAGGCGTTGGTATGGGAATGTCCATGATGCCGCTCACGGCCGCGAGTTATCGAGGCCTCGCCCATCGTGACGTCCCCCGCGCCACGACCACCACATCAATCCTTCGCCAAATCGGCGGATCAATTGCCACCGCGGTTTTGGCGGTATTGCTGCAGCAGCAGTTTGACCACGCAGGAAGTCCAAGTAGCGCCGGTTGGTCAGCCACCTTGGCCCACGGCTTTGCCTCGACGTTTTGGTGGGCCATTGGTGCGTCGATTCTGGCCGTCATTCCGACGTTGTTGTTACCAGCGCACACCGAGCGCGGTGGGTCCTGGGACAAGAATCCAAACGAAACGTCACTTGAGTTGGCGCTTGAAGAACCCACGACGTAAGGCCACGACCTCGAAGCTGGCGAACCAGCGAAGTGTCGCTCCTACTGAGCGGTGAGGGAAATCATGCCAACGGAGAAGGCTTCTCCGGCTCGGTCTTCACCGTGAGGACGGCCCGTTGCCTCACCGGTTAGGTTCTCGCCCTCAACGCTTAAGTGAAACACCGTGGTGTTGGT
This sequence comes from Acidimicrobiaceae bacterium, assembly GCA_947447225.1. GTDB lineage: Bacteria > Actinomycetota > Acidimicrobiia > Acidimicrobiales > RAAP-2 > CAIQEU01. The sequence continues at coordinate 2,993 of CANFJV010000008.1, read as the reverse complement.
CGAGATCACCAGGCGTGTGCCGTCTTCGCTCACGACGCCAACAGCGTGGTCATCGTGGTGGTTGCTCGACACGGTGACTTGAAGCGCACGTCCATGGCGCTCGGTGATGGTGATGGTGAGGTCGAGTTCAACGGCGTGGAAAGACGGCTCTTCATGGCCGTGGCTCAAAAAACGTGGGTGGTGCCGCGTCGTAGTGCCAAAGCTCGCACCGACCCAGGTGCCGACGTAGGTGTGATGCAGGGTGTTCGTGGTCTCGGTCATCGCTGCCTCAATCTGTTCAGGCTGTGGCGAGCAGCGGGAACCCGACCCTAGCAACGACTCCTTGGCAGCGAGTCGCGCCTTTCGGGCCAAGAACGTTTCCTACCCCTCTGGCAAAGCGCGCAACCTCCCGCTAGGTTCGCGCTCCCTACTACGAGAGGTAGGGAGATGAGGGGTGAGACGTGTTACTCAGTTGGTGGGACAAGAAGTTGATCAACGCGCTCGATGGCAACCTTGCGAAGTGGCGGTTCAAGGCAGTACTGGCCGAAGAGGCCTATGACCGCCTGCAGGTGAAGCTGTGTGAGGACAAAAAAGCCCGGCGGATCATGTCAGAGTTCGATCTCGACGGAGGTCGGCGAGTGGTGTGGAAACTGCCACGGTCGGTCTGGTATTTCAATCAGTGGGAACCAACCTTGCCACCGGTGCTCACGGTGATTGCGAGTAGCGAAAACGAACTCGCCGCCATCATTCGTCGCATTGGCTTGCTGCAGGTAACGGTGAAGTCCTAGGGAAACGTTCTTCGGCCAAGCAAAAAGGGCGCCCCAAAAGGGCGCCCTTTTTGTTGAAATTGTGGAAGGAGACTTAGAAGTCGTCCATTCCCATTCCGCCGCCGTGGCTGTGGCCTTCTTCGGCTGGCTTGTCGACAATCACACACTCGGTGGTCAAGAACAGTGCAGCGATGGACGCAGCGTTCTGCAGGGCCGAGCGAGTCACCTTGGCAGCGTCGATGACACCAGCCTTGATGAGGTCTTCGTAGACGCCAGTTGCAGCGTTCAAACCTTCGGTGGCAACGGCCAAGTTGCGAACCTTGTCGACGACGACGCCGCCTTCGAGTCCCGCGTTGAGCGAGATTTGCTTGAGAGGCTCTTCAACCGCACGAGCAACAATGCCGGCACCGGTGGCTTCGTCACCAGTGAGCTTTGCTTGGGCTTCAAGGATTGCCTTTTGGCTGCGCAGCAGGGCCACACCACCGCCGGGGACCACACCTTCTTCAATGGCGGCCTTGGTGGTCGACACTGCGTCTTCGATGCGGTGCTTCTTTTCCTTGAGTTCAACTTCGGTTGCTGCGCCAACCTTGATGACGGCCACGCCACCGGACAACTTGGCCAGACGCTCTTGGAGCTTCTCGCGGTCGTAGTCGGAGTCGGTGTTGTCGATTTCGGCCTTGATTTGGTTGATGCGACCCTTGATGTCGTCGTCGTTGCCGGCGCCTTCAACAATGGTGGTTTCGTCCTTCGTGACGACAATCTTGCGGGCTTGGCCAAGGAGTTCCAAGCCAACGTTTTCGAGCTTCAAGCCGACTTCTTCGGTCACCACTTGGCCACCGGTCAAAATCGCGATGTCTTGGAGCATGGCCTTGCGACGCTCACCGAAACCAGGTGCCTTGACCGCAACGGAGCGGAAGGTGCCACGGATCTTGTTGACGACGAGGGTCGCCAAGGCTTCGCCTTCGATGTCTTCGGCGATGATCACGAGTGGCTTGCCGGTCTGCATGACCTTCTCGAGCACTGGCACGAGGTCACGAACTGCCGTGATCTTGTGGCCGACGAGCAAGATGTAGGCGTCCTCAATGGAGGCTTCCATGCGCTCGGTGTCGGTGGCGAAGTATGGGGAGATGTACCCCTTGTCGAAGCGCATACCTTCAACGAGGTCCATGTCCATACCAAAGGTGTTCGACTCTTCAACCGTGATGACGCCGTCTTTGCCGACCTTGTCAATGGCATCAGCAATGAGCGAGCCAATTTCGGTGTCTGCAGCCGAGATGGAGGCGACTTGAGCGATCTGCTCTTTCGTGTCGGCCGCAACCGCCAAGTCGTGCAGCGACTGAGTTGCGGCAATAACTGCAGCCTCAATACCCTTCTTCAGCGACATGGGGTTTGCGCCAGCGGCAACGTTCTTCAGACCTTCACGCACGAGCGCCCAGGCGAGCACGGTTGCGGTGGTGGTGCCGTCACCGGCAACATCGTCAGTCTTCTTCGCCACTTCTTTGACCAGCTCGGCGCCGATCTTTTCGTAGGGGTCTTCGAGGTCGATTTCCTTCGCGATGGACACACCATCGTTCGTGATTGTCGGAGCGCCCCACTTCTTGTCGAGGACTACGTTGCGACCCTTTGGTCCAAGGGTGACGCGCACTGCGTCAGCCAGCTTGTTCATGCCGCGTTCGAGTCCGCGGCGGGCCTCTTCGTCGAATGCAATGAGCTTCGCCATCGCTGCCTTCCTTCCGTCGTTCAATCCAGGCGGCAAAGCGCCGCCGGCTCGCAACAGTCTAACCGCTCGTTAGCACTCTCAGTGCTCGAGTGCTAACGGCCACAGGTCAACGGTCGTGAACCGTTCGTGACGCAAAGAGCGCAGCTCAGCCACCAGCGACGGCTGGGACGATGGAGATCGTCTGGCCAGCAGCAACCGCCGTGTTCAAGTGGTCAAGGAACCGGATGTCCTCGTCGGCCAGAAACACGTTGACAAAGCGACGAAGGTGGCCAGCGTCATCAAACAAGCGCTCGCCAAAGCCGTCATAGGTAGCAGCCAGGGCCTTTAAGGCCTCACCGACGGTTGCGCCTTCCACCTCAATGGAGGCCTCTTGGTTGGTCAGGTTGCGAAGTTGGGTGGGAATACGAATGGTGCAGGACATGGAAACTCCTTCTGGAGAACAGATTAGGCGGGAAGGGAATGACGAAGGGCGTCGTCGAACGCCTCCAGCGTGGGTTTGATGGTCACCGTTGGCCCAACGGTGCCGG
>CANFJV010000007.1 GCA_947447225.1 Acidimicrobiaceae bacterium | reverse complement strand
GTGAGCGAAAATGCCGAAACGGCGAGTGAGAGGTTCCAGACGCGAAAGAGCCCCCGTCGTTCTTGCACAATGACCGAGTGGAGATAGGCGGTCCCGACCAGCCACGGCATGAGCGCAGCATTTTCTACTGGGTCCCAAGCCCAAAAGCCGCCCCAGCCAAGAACCTGATAACTCCACCACGCTCCGAGCACAATGCCGACCGACAACGCCGTCCAGGTGACGAGCATCCACTTCCTCGTCGCCACCAACCAGTCTTCGTTCACCCGACCAGTGATGAGCATGCCAATGGCGAAGGCAAAGGGCACTGAACAACCAACAAAGCCGAGATATAACAACGGCGGGTGAATAGCAACGAGTGGGTTGTTTTGCAGGAGTGCGTTCGGGCCTGCACCATTGCTCGGGATCTCGCCAACCGTCGCCGCAAACGGATTGGCTGGGCCCACCATGATGCCGAAAAAGAATCCGCAGATGGTGAGCAACGTCGCGGTGGCCCAACCAATGACCGGGTCAGCAGCTTTCTTTCGATACGTCATGACCACGGCAAACGTGACCACGCTCAACAGCACCGCCCAAAGCAAAATCGAGCCTTCAAGGGCCGACCACATCCCGGAGAAGTCATACAACAACGGCGTCGACGTGGCATTGTTCTCGGCCACATAGGACAAGGTGTAGTCGTGCAGCACGAAGGCTCGCTCCATGGCGAACAGCGCGAGGAGCCCACCGGCCAGCACAGCGCCAACGACGACGAGTGGTCGAAAGCGTGGGACCTTGGCGGGCTTGATGAGTGAAGCCACTCGCCATAGGGCCGAAGCGAGAGCGGCGAGCGTGGCGAACCACACACCAATTGAGCCAAGAAGTCCGTTCACGCGGGCCGCACCTGTGCTTTGGTCACCGGACGGTGCCGTCTTTGGCCGTCACCCGATTGGGATGATCGGCAACATACGACGATGAGTGCTTCACCAGAATCTGATTGGACAGGAAGTGATTTCCCGGCGCAGTGGTGAAGTGACCACTCACCACGACGGGAATATTGCCTTGGAAGAGTTGCGGAGGTGTTCCCACGTTCACGACAGCAATTCGATGCTTGCCTTCAACGAGGGTGAATCTCGCACCCTTGTCGGTGGCCACGATGGTGCCCGGCTCGACCACACCTTCAAGTCGAAAGGTAGTGGTCTTGAGCTCGCCTCGGTGCTGTAAGGCTTCGCCGACGGTTTCGTAGAAGTTGAGCGATCCGGAAATTCCTTGCACGAGCAAAAACACCACTGCTCCGCAAATCACAGCCAAGGCAGAAACATTGCGCACGCGGTGACGTTTCGGCACTCGAGGTGTGGGCGCCGAAACGGTCACGAATCACTCGATTCCGCACGAGCTCTCTTGGCTCGGTTCGTTCGCACTACGAGTGAGATGACATAGCCACCTAGGACCACGCCCGACAACACATACGCTCCGACCACATTGATCATGCCGAGACCTCCACGGCGTCACCTTCGGCCACACGGGCGGCAATTGCGGCATCGAGAACGCCTACTCCCACTCCACTTCGGAGCTGCTCCAACCGAATGCGACGGAGAATCATCCATACAAACAAGGTGGTGAACGCCACAAAGGAAAGCAACATGGTCCACGCCATTGCACCATGCACGCCTTGTGAACTCAACCCCGGCGTGAGAACGGAGGGACCCTGGTGCAAGGTGTTCCACCACAGAACCGAAAAATGCACAATCGGCACGTTGATCGAAGAAATGAGCGCCACAATCGCACCCCGTCGAGCAATTTGCTCGGCCGTGCCACCCATCCGGCGAATCGCTAAGTAGCCGAGGAACATGACAAACATGAGTGCCGTGGCCGTCAGGCGAGCATCCCAGACCCAGTAGGTGCCCCACACTGGCTCGGCCCACATTGAACCCGTGGCGAGTACGAGGCCAGTGAACAGCACGCCAGATTCAACCGAAGCCAAGGCCAGATAATCAAAAAATGGTCGGCGAGTCCTTGGCCACAGATACAAAATTGAACTGAGTGCTGCCACGCCAAAGGCCAAGTACGCCACCCACGCCATTGGAGGGTGAAGGTATAAAAAGCGGGCGTATTCCTTCTGCGTGACGTCTGGGGGCGTGATGGCAATGCCCAAGATCGCCGTCAACACAAGCGTTACCGCCGAGATGGCGCCGGTGATGGTGAGACCATGTCGCTTCATTGGGACTCCTGGACCTGACCGTAGAGAAGAATGCCTGCTGCGAGATACACGACCGCAAAGGTAGCGAGGATGCTCAGCCACTCACCAATGGCGAGTCCCGAAGACACCGATGCTGCCTGCCAACACCGAACCGCCGAAATCAACACGGGGATAAGTACTGGCAGCACCAGCATAGGAAGCAACGTCTCGCGTGCTCGCGCACCAGCAACAAGTGCGCCATACAGCGTTCCAACCGCTGCCAGCCCAATGGTCGCGAGGATCGACGAAACAATCAGTATCCAAAATCGCTCGATGGCAAAGTGCAACAACAGCTTTGCGCCAAGGCCAAGCAGCAGTTCAATGGCCAGCAACTGAATACCTACCGCAGCGGTCTTCCCAAGAAACATCCCGGCCGGATCAACGCCGGCCAACCGCTGGGCTTCGCTCACCCCGGTTCCCATTTCCAAGCTTTGACTTCGACCCACGACCAAAAAGGTGGCGAACAGCACGCCAACCCAGGTCATCCCAGCAGCACCTTGGGCCAACGTTGAGGCCTTTGGACCAAGGGCAAAGGAAAACAAAATGAGTGAGATCGCGGCAAAAGGGAGCACTTGCCACAGCCCAACTCGAGCACGCATCTCAATGCGCAAGTCCTTCGTCATAATCGCCCAGGCATCACGCAACATCGACAATGCCTCCTTTGCCTTGGTGGATGGCCGTGACGACACCACCGGCCATTTCCACCAGCGCGTGGCTCATTGAGCGAGCAAGGTCTGGCTCATGGCTCGTGAGCACGACCGTTGACCCAGCCCGAAGTGCCTGCGCGATGAGATGGTCCACCATGTCTTTTGCTGCTGGGTCGAGGCTCGCATGTGGTTCATCGAGCAGCCATAACTCCGGGGAGCGAAGCACCATTGCGGCAAGTCCAGCTCGGCGACGCTGGCCAGCAGAGAGACGAGCAAGTGGGGTAACGCCAACTCGACGACTGAGGCCAACGGCATCGAGCGCCTCGTCAACCGCAGTCTTTGGCGAACGAGTGACCTTGGCCAAAAACCGCAAATTATCCCTCGGACTCAACTCGTCATAGAGCCCAGTGTTGTGACCCAACAGTCCAACTCGGCCCACGAGTTCGCTCCCGCCACCTGAAACGTCACGTCCAAGGACAATTGCTGATCCTCTCGTCACCGCCGTCAGTCCAGCAAGGGTGCGAAGCAGGCTGGTCTTTCCCGCACCATTACCACCAACAATTGCGGTCAACGTGCCCATTGCACCACTGACGCTGGCACCGGCAAGCACAGGGAAGGCACCATCAAGTGCGACGACATTGCTGAGCGAAAAAGCCAACGCAAGCGACGTGGCCGCGGGTTCAAGGTGCACGGTCATCTCAACTCGTCGTGAGACCAGAAAGATGCAGCCACGTCAGCAATTTCGAAAATTCACTCGAAAGCCAACTCACGTGGTTCGTCAATAACAGCATGCCAAACACGATAAGGACGAGTGCTCCCCCGAGTTGCACTGCAGCAAAGAGGCGCCCATAGCGACGAGAAAACACGGTCAGGCGTTCGACGCCGAGACCGGCAAGTAAAAACGGCACGCCGAGACCGGCCGAATAGGCAAGGAGCAAGACCATGCCACCGAGCACGGAGGAAGACTGTGCGGCCAAGGCGAGTATTGAACCAAGCACAGGCCCAATGCAAGGTGTCCAGGCAAAGGCAAACGCCATGCCCAGCACGAAACCGGCAAGTGGACCAAATCGTGCCACCGCCAACGTGAGTCGACGCTCCTTGGTGACCGAAATCGCCAACCCCGCTGCACGGCTTCCCATGCGCTGCCAGAGCGAAGCAGGAAGCGACACCAAAAGAAGGGCCAGGCCAAAGAGAATCAACAACACACCAGACAAATGGGCAAACAACGTTTTGTGTGCCGAGAGGTTGCGCCCGACTGAAGATGCCACCGCGCCAAGCAGCACAAACACCACGGTGAATCCGGCAACAAAGGTTGCCATGGACGAAAGAACTCGCTTGCGCTGAGCGTGCTCACCAAGTGAGGCAATCGACAGTCCCGTCACGATTGAGCAATACCCCGGGACGAGCGGCAACACGCAGGGGCTTAGGAATGAAGCAATGCCAGCGCCAAAGGCAATCAGTACTCCGGAGGGGCTCGCAGATACCCCTGCGAGGAGGGAACCCGCCACGCTCAGTTTTGCTGGCGGTGCACCAGAGCGAGATCAGACTCCACCATCATCTCGACGAGTTGACGGAAGCCAACATTGCGCTCCCATCCAAGCTTTTCTTCCGCCTTTGAGGGGTCACCAACAAGGAGGTCAACTTCTGCTGGTCGAAGGAATTGCTCGTCCAAGACAACGTGGTCTTCCATATTGAGACCAACGGCGTTAAAGGCGACTTCGCACAACTCGCGAACCGAGTGGGTCTCGCCCGTTGCAATCACGTAATCATCAGGAGTATCGGCTTGCACCATTCGCCACATGGCGTCGACGTAGTCGGCGGCAAAACCCCAGTCGCGTTGTGCATCTAAGTTGCCGAGTGCAAGTTGATCTTGAAGACCGGCCTTAATCCGAGCGACCGCGTAGGTGACCTTGCGGGTCACAAATTCAAGTCCTCGGCGGGGAGACTCGTGATTGAACAAAATTCCTGACGACGCATGGAGGTCGTAGCTCTCGCGGTAGTTCACGGTGATCCAGTGGCCGTAGACCTTGGCCACGCCATAGGGGCTGCGTGGATAAAACGGAGTTGTCTCTCGCTGTGGGACTTCCAAGACCTTGCCAAACATTTCCGACGAAGAAGCTTGGTAAAAGCGAATTTCGGGATTGGCAAAGCGAATCGCATCGAGCATTCGCGTCACACCGACTGCCGTCGTCTTGGCCGTCAAAACTGGCTGGCTAAACGACGTTTGCACGAAACTCTGAGCGGCCAGGTTGTAGACCTCGTCTGGCTTCTCATCCACGAGCATGGTGATCATTGAGCCTTCGTCAAGAAGGTCGCCTCCAACCAACTTGATGCGGTCTTCGATGTGGGCAATGCGCTCCAAGCCCTCAGTTGATGACCGACGCACCATGCCAATTACTTCATAGTCGCGCTCAAGGAGAAACTCGGCGAGGTATGAGCCGTCTTGGCCGGTGATGCCGGTGATGAGCGCTCGTTTTGCCACGTTTAGTCCCTTTCAACGCGCATGCCCCGATTGACAAGCAAGTGCCGTCAGCGTAGCCGAAATCTTGAAAACCACGGTGTGATGACGTTGAAAATAATTTCAACCGCTTGAGGGCGAATGCAAGGCTGGCAAACTACGTCGGTGACGAATCTGCGCCATGCAACAGGAACCTTGGATCTGTCCGCACCGCGCATCATGGGCGTCGTGAACGCTTCGCCCGAATCGTTCTCCGATAACGCGGAACTTGCGAGTGCAGGCCTCCAACAACGAGTCGACCATGCCTTATCTCTCGTCGCTGATGGTGCACACGTCCTCGACATTGGCGGCCAATCAGCGCGCACTGATCAAGCCGAAATCGACGTATCGGTCGAGATCGACCGAGTAGTGCCACTCATTGCCACCATCCGCCGCAGCAGCGACGTCGTGATTTCGGTCGACACCTATCGCCCAGAAGTCGGCAAGGCCGCCCTCGAGGCGGGAGCCTCGATCATTAACGACGTTTCTGGACTTGCGCACCGTGATCTTGCTCGCCTTGCCGGAGAAGCTGGAGCGGGCTTCATCATCATGCACACGAGACTCGCTCCAAAGGTTCGTTTAAAGCCAACTGATGCGTTTTACGCCGACAGCGAGGCGGTGCAGCACGACGTCTACAACTTCCTAAAGGAGCGAATTGCCACCCTGGGCGAACTCGGAATCTCTCAGGATCACCTCATTGTTGACCCAGGTCCTGACTTCGCCAAAACCCCAGCTCAAACCGTGGCTGCTCTCCAAGGCTTGGGCAAGCTCCAAGACCTCGGTGCGCCGATTCTTCTTGCCCTGTCTCGAAAGGACTTCGTTGGTGCAGCAACACGTCAACCGCCACGTGGTCGTGCGGCTGGCACCTTGGCTGCCATTGGCTACTGCATCGAGCGAGCACCTCACACCCTGCTTCGTGTCCACGATGTTGCGGCCACTCGAGATTTCCTCTCGGTCTACGAAGTCTTAAAGGGAGAGCGGACCTTGGAGTGGAATGTCCCACTTGCGGATCACCTCCGCTACGACCGGCCGACCCCGTAGGGCACTTGCATGGCACAATTGCGGAGTGGACACTCCATTTCGTGAACCAAAGGTCCGCCTGTCTGCTGGCGACCGTCGTTCGCAGCTCTTAAGTGTTGCCACCCATGTGTTTGCCGAGCGCGGCTTTGCCAGCACCACCATGGATGACATTGCCCATGGCGCAGGGGTCACCAAACCCGTGCTCTACCAGCACTTTCCTTCAAAGCGCGCCCTCTACCAAGAACTCCTGTCGTCGATAACGACCGATCTTGGAGACGCCATTGGCAAAGCAACGGCAGTGGCGGAAACTCCACGTGACCAGGTACTCCAAGGCTTCACCGCATTTTTTGCCTACGTCGCTGCACACAACCATGCGTTCTTGTTGCTCTATGACCGAACTGGTTGGCACGAAGCCGGCGCGCAAGACCCCGTCTTAGAAATCGAAGATGCCCTCATTGATCGCATTGATCCCCTTATTGATGCCGGCCTTGCACCGCTGCATCGAAAAGTCTTGGCCGCTGCGGTGGTTTCCATGGCCGAAGGTGTGGCCCGACGCTGGCTCATTGGCAGTGAGGTCTTAACCGAAGCCGAGCGAACCGCTCGAAGTGACGGGTTGGCTCGAGCAGCTGCGCTGCTTGCATGGGGTGGCCTTCGTGGGGTCCAGCCAAATTTGGACGGCGAACCAGAAAAACTCTGAGCTAACAGCGCTCGATCAACACGGTCAAGTGCTCCATGAGCTGCACCGCACAGGCGTGGTACACGTCTTGGTCACCACCAGCAGGATCATCAATCTCTGGCGTTGACTCAAGGTCATGGTCGTCGAGGGAAAGTTCGAGCACGCGTTCGCGAAGTGACGCCTCTCCGGGGGCCAGGTTTTCGGTCAGGTGCCCAACTGTTGCGGTGCGACTTGCCGCTTCTGGGTGAACACGTCGGACGTAACGAACGTGGTCGGCTTCCATGCAAACAATAAGATCGGCCCACTGCGCATCGGCATCAGTTAACTGATGACTGCGGTGCTTGCCGAGCGGCAACGCGTCAAGTCCGTCGAACTGCACAATGGCATTTTTCGTCCGGCTACTCATGGGTTGACCCTCAATGGCATGGGTGCCTGCGGTAATCAACTCGACGCTCACACCTTGAGTGTCGGCCAAATAGCCGAGCATGAAGCCACCCATGACCGAACGTGCGGCGTTGCCGGTGCATAACACCACGATCTTTGAACTCTTGGTCATAACAAATCCCTTCGTCGCATGGCGACAAGGGTGAACCAACCCCACACCGGCGGCAAATATGAGGTGAACAAACGCTGGACAAAGACGGCCGAAACCGCGATGGCATCAGGAACTCCCGCAGCCGTCAATGCAAGGATCATGCCTGCTTCGACCACACCAAGGCCACCAGGAACCGGCGACAACCCACCGAGCATTGACCCAAGGGTCAGTGCAACAATGAGATCGGCCAACGGCAAGTTGGCACCAAAGGCATGCAGTGCTGACCCAAGCGCAAAGGCCACGAGGAGTTGCGCCAAAAACGCGCCGCCAAAAATGAGTACCAACTTCGACGGCCGAGTCGCCAACACCTTGAGATGACTCGTTGCCTCATCGAGTTTTGGTCGAAGTTTTGAGGCAGCAAGGCGGCGGAGCTTTGGGACAAACAGCGCAAGTCCGGCAACAATGCCAACGCCAGCAACGACAAGTAGCGCCATGTGGATCAGCTTCGAGGTCGATGATCCAGTGTTTTGCGACAACGAGAACGTGAAATCGCCAAGCGCAAACGGCAGGGCAATGAGCAGCGCCGCTCCTTTGGCAATCCACGAAGCCGTCGAGGAAACAACGGCAGAAGAAATTGCCATGGTGGCGTCATAGCCCTGGCGCTGAAAGAACCGCACCCGAGTACCAAGGACGCCAACATTGCCCGCAGCAAGCGAGCTAAAGGCATTGGACATTTCCAACAGTTGCGCTCGAATGAACGGAAGCGGCTTGATGACCGAACCCACGGTGGTCGCCGCAACCGCAACGGTGCACAGCTGCGCAAACAAGAACGTGAGCGCAACAAAGCCCCAACTTGCCGACTTGAGGGTCGAAAATGAACTTGCCACTTTGACGAACACTGCGAGCAGTGCCCAGCCACCAATCACGGTGCCAAGCGCCATGATCAGGTTTGCCCATGAGACTCTCCGTGGCTCATAGAGCTCTGGAGGCTCAACGCCAGCAGCGGCCGCACCTGCACTTCGCACGCTGGCCAAGAATCCTTTTTCGCGTCTCGTCGCGCTGGCGAGATCTTTTGGCAGAACCGCTCGCTCGAGGAAAGGAAGCGCCCTCGTCAGGCGATCCGTTCCATAGATCTCGTGAGCCAAAGCCCCCGCGCGCGCTGCTCCGAGCAGCAGTGCAACAAGGGCAAGGCCAGCCGCAGCATCTCGATCGGCTCGGTCTTTCGTTGGCGTAAGGGTTCCGCGAGAGAATCCAATAAGTCCAACGGAGAAGTCATGATCCACCACCACAGTGGTGGGACTGAGCGAACCATGGGTGGTCGTCTCGGTGAGATCAACGATTGTCTGGAGAAGATTTCTGGCGATGACTTCGTTCCCCGTCACCGAGTCACCGAGTTCACTCAGCAGTTGACCCGCAGGTGGGGTCGTGAGGAGCACGCTGTCACCGTCAATTTGGCCAGCAGCCAACACGACTGGAGCTCGGGTGCCAATGGTTCGTGCAGCGAACAAGGTGACGAGGGCTTCGTGTTCCACCTGCTGCAGTGAGGAGACGGCCAAACTCGGACCCGAATCACGGAAAACGAATGAGCGACCGATCTTTGACAGCCACTGCGCTTCTGCGGCATCGCGCCCAAACACGCTTACTTGCACCGCTGCACCGTTGAGCTCGCCAGTGAATTCAACAGAACCCCAGTGCTTGCTCGCTATGGGTTGCAAGGATCCGACTTCAGCGCCAGTTCCTGAAAGCAGCCGGCGGACTCGCTCCACACTCGGCAATCCGAGGGGGGAGCCGACGCAAAGATGCATTGCCGCAACTGCCGCCACACTCAACAAGATCGACGCAGCGGTCGCCGTCGCCAAAGCAGTTCCGTGGAGGACTGCAGCAAGAGCGGTCACGGTGACTACGGTCCGAATGGTTCGCTGGAGGGGGCGGCTGAGATAGGGAGTGACCGCGAGTTGCGCCGACACCGCAGCGGTCAACATCATGACGGGAAAGGTGGCCGAGACGCCGACGTCAATCACGCTTTGCTCATTAGGCACACTCGCACCAAGTAGCCATCGTGCAACAACGACACCAAGAATCGACAGCGCAGTGGCAACAAGCCCGTCGCGAAGCATTGCTCGAGCAGCGCCAGCAAGGCCGAGTCCAGCCACCAGGGCCGTTGTTACGAACGTGCCAAAGAACCACAGCCCGGTCACCACCCAGCGCAGGCCAATCGGCACTGGCGTCAAAAGGTCTACAAGTCGAACCTCAAAGTGCGAACCAACCTTTGCGGCAATGACGAGTACGAAGAATCCCAACAGCGCCAGCAACAGTCGGACGCCATCACTTCCACGGCGACGACGCGCGCCGCTGTCAAATGGGGCCAAGAGCAACTCTTTGGCTGGGCGCGAATCGAGTGCGTGGTCAAGCACAATCGAGGTGGAAGGCAACGCGCTGAGTTCCATGGGGCGAGGATACTCCCCCACCTTTCTTGCCCGAGAGGACTTACGGCTTTACGGTTTGTGAGGGTGTTGACTTGGGAGAACTTTGAAACCCGTTACTTGCCGTCACGGTGAAAAACACCGGCTGGCCATGTGTGAGTCCCGTCACCGTGCATGAAAGACCAGTAGTGGTGCATGACCGTGCCGGCATGGTCGAAGACGTCACGGTGAAGCTGGTTTGGGCAGCAGAGGTTCGAGCGAACGAAATTGCCGCTCGACCGAGCCCAACCGCGGTGACTTTTGGTGTGAGTGGTGCGAGGTTGCGAAGCGGCAATCGAACGACCGACCTTGACACGGATTGGCCAACATATTTCGTGGCCAGGAAACTCAACGACCCGGTGGCATCAAGTGCCACTTGATCCACTTGGTCATAACCCGAAAGCAACACCGTTCGCCCCGACCCATCACCATTGAACCGGAGCAACTGGCCGGTCAGGGGTCCTGTCGTATCGCTGGTGCCGACATAGATACGTCCGAATCTGTCAACCGCTCCAAGGCTTGGCTCGCTGAGACCGGTCACGAGCGTGGTGCGAGCCGTTCCGTCGCTACTAATTCTCTCGACCCGATCAGCACCGTTGGTGAAGAAGATCTGCGTACTAGTTGGACCATAAGAAAGCGTTGCAACTGGAAGCGTTGACTCAACGGTGCGCTGCAAAGAAATTCTTTTCGACGTGAAGTTGGCGAGATCCACCACCACAATCGCTTCCCCGCCAGAGACAGCTACGTGCTTCCCATCGGGTGCCACGCTGAGGTCAAAGGCAAAGGCCGCCGGGATCACATGGTTTGACGGTGGAGCAATAGGGAGCAGCGAGGTCAAAATGACCGAACGAGCGGAAATGGCTTGATCGGCAGCAAACAGCACTTTGCCGTCAGGTCGCAGATCAAGACCGAGCATGTTGTTCCCATTGAAATCCGGAAGGCGAAGTGTGGTGGTCGCCCCAGTTGCGACCACCGTCTTATAGAGGCCACCGCCATAGGTGCCGAAGTATCGCGTCGCTCCGTCGGGCGAAACGCCGAGTGACACCGCCCCACCGAGCACAGAAGAAGGAATCGTTGCTGACACAGGAGCGCCATAGGCCGACAACACGGTTGGCGACACCGTGGCTGCAGCAGGGGTGGCAAGGACCACGGCACACAACGTGCCCAACACATACGCACTGCGCTGTCTCCGCCGCAACTCCCGCCTCCTCCACGTGCTGTGAGATCGCTCGTCAGTCAATCAGAAATGTACGAGGTGGTGCAGGTCGGAGGTCGCCGCAGATGGCATGGCTCCCAACACATTGACCACACGCCATGGCAACACCACCGCACTGAGGAGATCGGCAAGTGCCACCATGTCAACGGAAACGTCAGTAATTGAACGGCCATGACCGCCACTTCACGGTAAAGAAAGCATCGATGTTTTCGTTCTTTCTCGAAAATATCTGCTCGCGAAGTCAAGGCAACAAATGTGGGTTACGGTGGCAACAGGTCCACTATTTACCGTTGCGAACGGCGAAATGTCAATGGTTCAACGTCGCACTTTCAGCGAATTTCGCTCGTACTCTTCAGTACGTTGAGGCGCAAAGAACTGTTCCCAAAACAACACTGCGCCCCGCTTGAGCGGGGCGCAGTGTGCAGTTCGTTGGTGCAGTGAACCACGACGGCAAAGGTTCACTGCCAAGAGGCAGTTTCTCCTGCTACTTGATGTGAATGCCCGAAATTGCTCGAGCAATGATCAGCTGCTGAATTTCGCTCGTTCCTTCGAAGATGGTGAAGATCTTCGAGTCACGGTGCCAGCGCTCGACCGGGTACTCGCGCACGTAGCCGTAGCCGCCAAGGATCTGAATGGCATCTTCAGTGACGCGAACGGCGGTCTCTCCGGCGTAAAGCTTCGACATCGAGCCTTCACCAGCAGTGAAGGGTTGGCCGGTTGCACCCATCCACGCTGCGCGCCACACGAGAAGACGCGATGCATCAATGTGCATCTTCATGTTGGCCAGCTTGAACGCAATGGCTTGGTTCTCAATGATCGGACGACCAAATTGCTTCCGCTCTTTGGCGTAGTCGAGTGAGTACTCATAGGCCGCACGAGCAATACCGAGAGCCTGAGCACCAACGGAAGGGCGGGTCGTCTCAAAGGTCTTCATTGCAGCTTGGACGCCAGACTTCTTTCCTTCACGGGCACGGGCGAGGCGCTCATCGAGCTTCTCCTTGCCACCGAGCAACATGCGTCCCGGAATGCGGCAGTCGTCGAGGACGACTTCAGCAGTGTGGCTCGCACGGATACCCATCTTTTGGAACTTCTGCCCCATGGAGATGCCCTTGGTGCCTTCAGGGATGACGAACGAAGCTTGGCCACGGCCGGCAAGTTCTGGCTCAACGGAGGCGACAATCACGTGGGTGTTGGCAATGCCACCGTTGGTGATCCAGGTCTTCGTGCCATTCAAGACCCATTCGTCGGTCGAAGCGTCGTAGACCGCACGTGTCTTGAGTGACGACACGTCAGAACCTGCGTCTGGCTCGGACACGCCGAATGCAGCAAGCTTCAAGTCATCTGGCGTACCAAAGCACTGCGGAACCCACTCCATTGCCTGCTCTGGGGTTCCGTTCGCCATGATGCCGGCAACCGCCAAGGTGGTGCCCATGAGCGCCAAGGTGATACCTGCGTCGCCCCAGGCGAGTTCTTCCAACGCAATGACCATCTTGAGGCCCATGGGGTCGCTGAATGCGTCTGCCATGAAGTCCATGGAGTACAGGCCAATGTTGGCGGCCTCTTGAATGATGGGCCATGGGGTTTCTTCGCGCTCATCCCATTCGTGTGCGGCGGGACGCATCACGTTCTCGGCGAAGTCGTGGACCCACGACTGCACCGTCTTTTGATCTTCATTCAGTTCCATTGAGAAATCAGCCACAGCCAGGCCTTTCAACGTTGTTGGCTTCCCGGACGGGAGGCTCCAGTTACTTCATAGTAACCACGCCACAGCGACTCGGTGAACATCGCGTTAGTGAACGGAATTCGCCGCCCTGCATTGCTCAAAGTACGCGACGTTGGCCTGCAGACGATCGACGTCCGGGCAAGTGGCAAGTGCTTGATACGTCGCCCCAATGGCTTCGTCGTATCGCCCAAGTTCGCCATAGCAAATCGCCAAGCGATCATAGGGAAACCAACTGTAGTGACTCTCGACGCTCAGCCCACTCGATGGCCGCTCCATGCCAACAACCGCTTGGTAAAACGGAATCGCTGCTTTCCATTGGCGTTGCTCATAGGCCATTTCGCCAAGAGCGATAAAGCCGTCGGCACGTGTTGGGTCTTCGCCAATGGCCCGCAGCAACGTTGCTCGAGCGCCATTGGTTGAACCAAGTTGTTGTTGACAACGAGCCAGCGACATGAGGGCGTCAGTTCGCTTCCATCCATGGCCAACGTCAAGAAAGTCGCGATAGGTCGCGACCGCCATACCAAAGCGCTCGTGATCGCGAAGTTCATTGGCCAAGCTGTAGAGGTGGTTGGGCGACCGGTCGCCACTTGCCACCGCTCGTTCTAAGAGCTCTAAGTTCCGCGTCGTTCGAGGACGAAGAGCAGTTGCATGATCGTCAATCCAGGCGTTTGGCCAAAAGGTTGACCGGTTCGTTGCGACTTCCAAGGTTTCGTGCACCACGCCGTTCCACAAAATTCCCGCTGCTCGACGCACCACTCGAGGTTTCGACCACGTGTGCAGCAAGGTGCCTTGTCCATCAAAGGAGCGCACATTCGTCCACACGGCATCGAACTCGGTCTTGCCAGCGAGAAACGACTTCAGCTCCAAAAAGTGTTCGACATTTTCTGCCGCGACGACATCGTCGGCATCCATCCAGTAGATCCATTCACCACTCGACCGAAGAAACGACTGATTGCGCGCCGCAGAGAAATCATGGTTCCATTGAAAATACGAAACCTTGGCGCCGAGGGATCGGGCGAGATCTGGCGTACCGTCGGTTGATCCGGTGTCCACCACAATCAACTCGTCACAAAAAGGCTTGACCGAATTCAGCGCCGCTTCAAGGGTTGCGGTCGCATCTTTCGTGATCATCGCCAACGACCACATGGTCATGTTCCCTCCCGTCTTCGCCCTCGGCAGAACCCTCCCATGGTGGCAGATGAAAAGGGTGGGGACGCGAAAAAGCGGCGCCGAAAACGGCGCCGCTCCTCAGTTGCGTTGCAACGTCGACTAGATAGGTCGAACGTCCTTGGCCATGAGACCCTTAGGGCCCTGCTCGACCTCGAACTCGACTGCCTGACCCTCTTCGAGGACTCGGTAGCCCTGCATCTGCACTGCAGTGTGGTGCACGAACACGTCGCTACCACCATCAGGCTGGGAGATGAAGCCGAAACCCTTCTCCGCGTTGAACCACTTGACCGTTCCGGATGCCACTGGAGCGATCCTCCTTCACTTGTACTGTCTGGCGGACGCCAGCACTGCAAGAGGACACGCACAGCGAACTCCTTTGCAAAACTCAACGCTAGCCGCGAATACACCCCGCGTCTCCCGATGACGATTACCTGCTGAGAAAGGTCTCCCCGGCACGGTCTTCAACGGTGTAGCCAAGTGCTTCGAGCTCACCGCGAAGGCGGTCTGCTTCGGACCAATTTTTGTTCTTTCGCGCTTCGTCTCGCTGGCTCGCGAGCGTGCTCGCCGCAACGTCGATGTCCGACAAACCTGACTTCAAAAAAATCCCAAGTGACCCGAGTAGCACGGCAACCGTTTTGGCGAGCCGCAAACCTCGGGCTTCGTCGCCGTCATCAGCAGCGGCATTTGCCGCTGACACTGCCGTTGCCAAGGTGGCGAATGCTTTTGGTGTGTCGAGATCATCGTCCATGGCTTCGACAAATCCTTGACGAAGCGTTTCGTCGAGTTCGAAGTCGCTCAGCACAACCGGTTCACCTGACAGATCATCCAAGCGGAACCGTCGAGCCATATTGTCGAGACGCTGCAAGGCAACTTCTGCCGCTGCAATCGTTTCGCCAGTCACTTCCAAGGGTGCTCGGTAGTGCGACTGTACGCACAGCAACCGGTAGGCCCGGGCGTCGCTGGTCGAAAGCAAATCGGTAAGCGAAGTGAAATTCTTGAGTGACTTCGACATTTTCTCGTTGCCCACCATGACCCAGCCGGAGTGACCCCAGTGGCGGCAAAAGGTGTGGCCCAAGGCCACCGCTTGCGCTCGCTCATTTTCATGATGGGGGAACTTCAGGTCTTGACCACCAACGTGGAGGTCAAATCCTTCACCAAGCAGATCGAGGCTCATCACCACGCATTCGGTATGCCAACCTGGGCGACCTGCGCCAAAGCTTGCATCCCACACCGGCTCGCCAGGCTTGGCTGCTTTCCACAGGGCGAAATCAAGCGGCGACTTCTTTTCTGCATGTGCTTCAATGCGTGCACCAGCTCGCAAACTCTCAAGTGGCTGACCCGCCAAGAGCCCGTAATCGGCCACATGGGCGACTTCTAAATACACCCCATCAGAGGTTTGATAGGCAACTCCCGCGTCGAGCAGCCGCTCAATGAGTTCCACCATTTGCACCACGAATTCTGTGGCATGGGGAACTGCATCAGGGCGAAGCACGGACAACTTCGCCATGGCCGAAAACCACTCCTGTTCAAACTCAGCAGCAACGTCTGGCTCAGTTCGACCTTCTTGTGCTGCTCGCTCGATGATGTGGTCATCAATGTCGGTGATGTTCGAGACAAAGCGAACGCTTAGCCCACTTGCGATCAAGTGGCGACGAAGTACGTCCCAAACAAGCACATATCGTCCGTGGCCGAGGTGAGGGAGGTCGTAGACTGTTGGTCCACAGGCGTAAATCGTCACCGAGCCTGGCTCACGCAGTTCGAGCGGGGAGACGGTTCCGGTCAACGTGTCGTGCAAACGCAGCATTCCTCTACGGTAGGCCACTCATGACCCCTCCATCTTCAGAACTGAACGACGCCAACAAGCAGAGCCGCATCCCTGAGCGCGCTGGACTTGAGGGGCTTGAAACCACGTGGGCACGAGCCTGGGAGGCCGAAGGCACCTATACGTTTGACCGCACCAAGGCGCGAGCAGACGTCTATGCCATTGACACGCCGCCTCCGACAGTTTCCGGTGAGCTCCACTTGGGGCATATTTCGAGCTACACCCACGCTGACACCATCGCCCGGTTCCAGCGAATGGCCGGCAAGGAAGTCTTCTACCCCATGGGTTGGGATGACAACGGCCTGCCAACCGAACGTCGTGTCCAGAACTACTTCGGCGTTCGCTGTGACCCAAGCCTCCCTTTTGACCCGGACTTCTATCCACCGTCAGAGCCAGCGAATCCGCCAATTCCGATTTCACGGCCAAACTTTGTTGCCCTTTGCGCGCAGCTCACTGAGCGTGATGAAGCAGCCTTTGAGGCACTGTGGCGCACTTTGGGTCTCTCCATTGACTGGTCCATGACCTATGCCACCGTTGGCGACAAGGCACGACGCATCAGCCAACGCAGCTTCATTGAGCTTTTGGCCAAAGGTGCCGTCTACCAAGCCACGTCGCCAACGTTGTGGGATGTTGATTTCCAAACTGCCGTCTCGCAAGCAGAGCTTGAAGACCGTGAGCGGCCAGGCGCCTATCACCGGCTCGCCTTTCCTCGCACCGATGGCAACGGCGCCGTCGAGATTGAAACCACTCGGCCGGAACTGCTGCCGTCCTGTGTGGCACTTGTGGCTCACCCCGACGATGCTCGTTACCAGCCATTGTTTGGCTCGTCTGTCATCACCCCGTTGTTTGGTGTCGAAGTCCCCGTCTTGGCGCACGAACTCGCTGACCCAGAAAAAGGGTCCGGCATCGCCATGATCTGCACCTTTGGTGACACGACGGACGTGGTGTGGTGGCGCGAACTGCACCTCCCTGCTCGCACGACCATTGGTCGAAATGGCCGCTTTGAGGCAAACCCGTTTGCCAACGGGACCATTGCTTCGACGACGCCGGATGCTGCCGCCTCCAACTATGCAGAACTCGAAGGCAAGACCGTTCACTCTGGCCAAGTTCGAGTCGTCGAGTTGCTGCGTGAATCCGGTGCGCTCATTGGCCAACCACGGCCCATCACCCACCCGGTCAAATTCTTCGAAAAAGGTGACCGGCCACTTGAGATTGTGTCCTCACGCCAGTGGTTTATTGCCACCTTGGGACTTAAAGACACCTTGCTTCAACGCGGCCAACAACTGGAGTGGCACCCGCCATATATGGGTCACCGTTACACCAACTGGGTTGAAGGTCTCAATCAGGACTGGAATATTTCTCGTCAACGTTTCTTCGGCGTGCCAATCCCCTTGTGGTATCCGGTTCGCGACGACAGCTCAATTGACTACGCCGAGCCCCTTCTGCCGACCGAATCGCAATTGCCGGTTGATCCTTCGTCTGATGTGCCGACTGGCTACAGCGCTGATCAACGCGACCAGCCTGGTGGCTTCACCGGTGACCCAGACGTGATGGACACCTGGGCGACATCATCGCTCACCCCACAAATCGCCACGGGTTATGGCGAAGATGACGATTTGTTTGCTCGCACCTTCCCAATGGATTTGCGCCCCCAAGCGCATGAGATCATCCGCACGTGGTTGTTCTCGACCGTTGTTCGTGCCCACCTTGGCCATGACCAACTCCCGTTCACCGATGCGCTGATTTCTGGCTGGGTGCTTGATCCCAACCGCAAGAAGATGAGTAAGTCCAAGGGCAATGTCATCACGCCACTCCCCTTGCTCGAAGCCCATGGTGCCGACGCGGTTCGCTACTGGGCAGCAAGTGCGCGGCCCGGGACCGACTTGGCCGTTGACGAAAGTCAGATGAAGGTTGGACGACGCCTCGCCATCAAGTTGTTGAACGCATCTCGGTTCGTCCTTGGTCGCTTGGAAGAACACAGCCCGTGTGACGTCTCGGCGATCTCCGAGCCCGTCGACTTGGCCCAAGCAACAGCGCTCAAGCAACTCGTCGCTGACGCCACGGTTGCCTTCGAGGGTTACGACTATGCCCGGGCATTAGAGCGGACGGAGTCATTCTTCTGGTCGTTCTGTGATGACTACTTAGAACTGGTCAAAGGTCGCGCCTACCAAGAGGACTCACCCGCTTCGACCTCAGCTCGAGCAACCTTGGCACTGTCGCTCTCCGTACTGCTCCGACTCTTTGCCCCATTTTTGCCATTCGCCACCGAAGAAGTGTGGCGTTGGACCAATGAGGGCTCCATTCACCGCTCGTCGTGGCCGACCGCACCTGAGTTCCCCGACGCCGACGGAGATGTCGCGGTCTTGGAACTTGCCAGTCGGGTGTTGCTCGATGTCCGTCGAGCCAAGACCACCGAGAAGCGCTCCATGCGAGCCAAGGTTGAGAACCTCACCATTACCGGCTCGGCCCAAGAACTCGCGGCAATTGTGGCCGTTGAAGGTGACCTTCGAGAAGCTGGTGGCATTGAGAAGTTCTCGACCTCTGAAGGATCAGAACTACACCTCGAGGTCACCTTGGCTGCCGAAGAAAAAGCAACCAACTAACGCCAACTGCCGTGTGACTGGTCAGGCTCCGAGGTAGGAGGCTGACAAGGCGTGCTCAATCTCGATGGGTGTTCCCACCTGCGTGATCACGCCGTGCGCCATGATTGCGGCACGATTGGCCAACGGCAAGATTGTCCGAGCGAATTGCTCAACCACAAGCAGCGCCATGCCTTCTGCAGCCAAGGCAGCCACCCGTGAGTAGAGGTCTTCCACAATCAGCGGCGCAAGACCCATCGACAACTCATCCAAGATGAGCAACTTTGGCTTCACCACAAACGCACGAGCAAGGGCCAGCATCTGCTGCTCTCCACCCGACATCGTTCCGGCCAACTGACCCTTTCGCTCCTCAAGGCGGGGGAAGCGGTCAAAGGCAATGGCTTCAACGTCGGCTTGCGAGACACCGGCGTAGGTGGCGAGTCGAAGGTTTTCCTTCACCGTCAAGTTCGGGAAGATGCCTCGACCTTCAGGGATCGCGCAGATGCCAGCTTTCACCCGCTCAGAAGCCGACATCTTGGTTACGTCTTGACCGTTGAACGAAATGGTGCCCGACGTTGGCGCGTGAATTCCTGACACCACACTCATCAGCGTGGACTTGCCACCACCGTTTGAGCCGAGGAGCGCCAAGACTTCTCCGGCCTCAACGTTGAACGAGACGTTGTGCACGACTTCAATGGTTCCGTAGGCAGCAGAGACGTTGTTGAGTTCAAGCAGCGACATCAGATGGTCTCCTCTGGGGCGCCTAGGTAGGCATCAGCTACCGCGGTGTTTTGGCGAATTTCAGCTGCGGTGCCCGAGGCCAGCAACTCACCAAAATTCAGCACATGAATTCGGTCACACAGCCGCATGACGAGTGGCACATCGTGTTCAACGAGGCACACCGAAAGCCCGCTGTCATCAACCATTTTGCGAAGCAGTTCTCCGAATCGCTCGGTCTCTTCTTCAGACTGTCCCGATGCGGGCTCATCGAGCAGCACGAGCTTCGGTCGAGTCATAAGCGCCCGAGCCACTTCCACCACGCGAGCACGACCGGTTGGAAGTGCTGCCACATCAACGTCGGCAACATCGGTCAAGTCGAGCAAGGACATCACTCGGTCGGCTTCAGCGCCGACATCGAACTTCTCGCCCCGCCCGAGGGAGTTGCGAATCTCGCCGGCGACAACCAGGTTTTCACGCACCGTGAGTGACACGAATAACTCAAGACGCTGAAACGTTCGAGAGATTCCCTGTCGAGCACGCTTTGCTGGATTGGCCTTTGATAAGTCGACGCCATCGAGCACAATTGCTCCTGACGTCGGCTTCAAGAGACCAGAGATGACGTTAAACATCGTCGTCTTGCCGGCACCGTTCGGGCCAATAAGCCCAGTGATTTGACCGGCTTGGCAATCGAACGAAACATCAACAAGTGCCTTTGTCCCGCGAAAGGAGACCGAGACATTGGAAACTTCTAAGAGACTGGTCATTGCAGTACCGCCATTTCAGGTTGGGCATTATTCGACTGCGGAGGCTGCGAATTGGAAGCCTTCATTCTCCGTTCGGCAACCGCTGGCGAAATAATACCGATGATGCCGAAGCAGAACACAAACCACCAGTTGCCCCACACATGGGTAAGGGTCATCACATACGCAATACCAAGGGCAACGAGCGTGCCGATGAGAATAGGGAGATCTTTGATGATCGGCTTATAGCTCTCAACGATGTTGGCAACTGAGCCACTTGGGTTACCACCCAAGGTGATACCAATCGTTGCGGGCAAAAGTGCAGCTAAGTGATATGCCGTTGCCCAACTGAGAAGTTGGCCCCAGTCATTGTGCGCGTTCGCCAGGTTGAAGAAGGTGTGTTGGATCGCAGTCAGACCCACACCAAGACCCACGCCACCAAGGAGTGCTCCAGACACCGAGCCAATACCACCAACGACGGTTCCCATCACGAGGGCGAAGGAGAACATGATGTCAAAGGTTGATGTCTGTACTGAACCAAGGGCAATGCAGTACAAAATGCCACCGACAGCGGCGAGTGCGGACGAAAGCATGAAGGCAGAAATCTTGAGCCACATGAGGTTCTGCCCCAACGTTGCCGAAGCTGCAGGGCTGTCTTTCATGGCAATAAGTCGACGACCATAAGAACTTCGCCGAATGGCAATGAGTCCAATGCCAAGCAAGCAGAACAATGCGGTTGACGACAAGAGTTGCGCCTTCGGTGACACGAACGACCAAAGGAGGAACTTGACCGGCGGAACCGTCATTGCTCCGCCGACAAAGGACAATTGGATGTGCACGAGTGGAATCGTGACGGTGCCAGTGAACGACAAGATGAACACCGACAAAAAGATGCCGAACGCCATCGTGGCAAGCGCCAAGTGGAGCCCACGAAGACGAAGTGCAGGAATGGCAACAACCGCTCCGACAATCATGGTGACGACAATACCGAGGAAGATTCCCCACAAACTGGTGCGCTGATCAGGAAAGCCTGGGCCAATCAGACCATGGTGGTAGGCGACAATTGCACCAATGGCACCGAAAGAAATTGGTGCCAAGTTGATCTCTCCGGCGAAACCAGTGAGCAATGTCACTGACAGCGCCATGATTGAAAGTGCCATACCGCCGGCCAAGGTCTGTGCATCAGCGCTACCCATAATTTGGGAAATACCTACGACAAACGCCAATAAGGATCCTGCGGCGATCCACGACGTCTTCATGGTTGGAACGACGAAGCGTTCCCGAAGACGAGAAAGTGAGGCACCTCGGAGGCGGTCTTGGGGCAACAGCAATAACACGACAAACAAACTCATCACCGGAATCGCGACACCAAATGATGGCGCCCAACTCGTCCACGCGGAGTGCAGTGAGGCGTAGCCACTGAAGAAGGACATCTCAAGACCAATGAGCACGCCGCCAAACACCGTCATCGGGATAGACCGGAGGCGACCAATCATGGCGGCAGTGACGCCGCACGTGATGAGCAGAATCGTGAGCGACGTTGCATCAACGTTGCCTTGGACCTGCGCAACTAAGACACCAGCAACTGCCGCCATCGACCCACCAATGGCCCAACTCAGTGCAGCGATCTTTTCGGGCACTCCACCGTTCAATTTCAACAGATCCGGACTGTCGACGACAGCTCGCATCGCAATACCCACACGGGTCCGCTTAAACAAGATCGACAAGATCACGCCGAGGAGGAGCGCAGTAGCGATGGCGAACACTTGGAAGTATTGGAGATACACATCGCGGCCGCCGATGTGGAAGGTCCATTCACCTTCTACCCCCCAAAACAATGGGATTGCATGAAGCGTGCTTTGGTCCCAACCCCATTGTGCAAGACCAAACATGGCCAACATGAGCGAAATCGTGACCACAATCTTGGTGATCTCCGAGGTGCCGGCAAGACGTCGCATGATGACTCGATAGATGCCAATTTGAAATATCGGCGCAAGGATGAAGCAGACCACCACGAATGCGAGCCACGTTGGCCACATCCACACTTGGGTCATTTGATAAAAGACATAGGCCGCCAACATGGCGACGCCACCGTGGGCGAAGTTGAAAATGCCCGACGTGGTGTATGTCAAAACCAGGCCAGTGGCCGCAAGGGCGAAGAGCACGCCTGAGGTGATGCCAGCGATCAGAAAAACAACGAAGTTGGCCACTGCCCGAAGAACTCCAAAGGTAAAGGGTTGACAGGTTGTTCATGCGAGCGGACCCCGGTGGCAATCACCGGGGTCCGCAGCATGCATGCAGGCTGATAGGTCAGCCAGAGCGGGTTATGCCTGTGGCTTGATTGCCGAGTTGCCGGCGCCCACGTGGCGGTTGTTCAGCGTGATGCCCGTCTGGTTCCCGTTCGGGAGGTACGGCAACACTGCTGAGGTGTCTTGTGCGTAGGACGACTTGCAGTCGAACGTACCGAGCTTCGTTGGGTAGGCCTGGACCCACTTCGTGCCCTTCAAGTGAACGACAATTCCACACGAAGCCGAGATGTTGGTCGCTGGGTTCGTTCCACCTTGGAGACCACCACCGGTCCATGCCTTTGCACCAGTGAAGTTCGAGGACTTACCGAGGTAGTTGACCATGCACTGGCGGGTCAGCGTGTTGCCACAGGACTTAGCCGCAGTTGCCCACAGCAAGAACGATGATGCAGCTTGCTCACCAATGGCACTTGCGTTTGACGCACCAACCAAGGCGATGTACTGCTTGACCGCTGGGACTGCGGAAGCAGACTCCAGTGGAGCGAATCCAAGACGGGTGTAGACGTTGTCGCCGTAGCCCTTCTTGTTCCACTTGGCCAAGCTTGGGTCGTAGGTCGACGCCTCGGTCAAGATGAATGGCTTGAACTTGTTGGCAGCGTTGTCAGCCAAGAAGCTCGTGAACGTTGCGTTTGGCGTAGCGGCCCAGTAAACGGTCTTGGCTCCAGAGTTCTTCAAGTTGAGCGAAGCCTGGTTGATCGTTGCTGGTGCGCTGATGTTGGCCAAGAACGACACGTTCTGGTCGCATCCGTAAGAGGCGAAGTCAGAGGCAGAAGTCTTGTATCCACCGAATCCGCCACCAGATCCATCGCCCCACTTCCAACCCTGCTTCGAGTAGGAGTACTCAACCTTGATGTCGGAAGACTTTGAAGCTCCACCAGGAAGGTCGTCAGTACGGAAGGCGCAAGCCTTTTGCACTGCTGCTGAACCAAAGAGCTTGCTGCCGGCATAGGCCGACGAAGCTGGGTTGTAGTCAGCAGGGTTTGGCATCGCTTGGTACATCTCCCAAGCGTTTTGGGTGTCCGTCGAAGCGGTGAAGCCTGGAACCGAGACAAGGTCCGCAGCCAAACGGTCACCTTCGCCAGCACTGTCAAAGGCGTAGCCCTGTCCAACAACCATGAAGTCGTGGTTCGAGATCATGTTGTCGATCGCTTGCTTGGCGTTGAAGATCGCAGCATCTTGGTAGTCACCAACAATGGTGCGACCGTTGATGCCACCTTGAGCGTTACACCACTTGATGAGTGCGGCAACTGCCTTACCCATGGCTGAGTTGGTGTCGTGGTAACCAGCGTCGTCGCCGTAGCCAATCTTGACCGATGTAGGACTCACGCCAGTGTCGGGCGAACCCGATGGAGAGCCTTTGCCACAAGGTGACGCCAATGTTCCGAACTTGACCGGTGCAGCAGCTGAAGCGGCTCCACCTACCGAGACGATCACTCCACTAGCTGTCATCGACAGCGTGGCGAGTGCCGCCATTGCCTTCATGCGAGTGTTTCGCATTTCATACCCCCCCTGAGGTCACCCCGCACTTCTGCGGTGTGTTTGTTCTATCACTTCTCACCCACTTCGCAACAGTTGACGAACTTGGGGTTTCAGCAAGCATTCAGAGCCACCTCTTGACTTGTGTTTTGCCCCTGCAATTGACGGAACGTCGCAGACCTGTGACGATGCCCACGGACGTCAAGTTGGTGGCGCATCCATCGAGGGGGAACGACAATGGCAATTCGTTACGCAGCGAAGACTGAAGCGCAACTCGCCGAACGACAGGCGCAAAAGAAATCTGTCGATGCATGGTCAACCATGGTGGTGGCGACGTATGAAACCGATCCTGAGATCGTGGCAGCCGTCCTGCCTCGACCACTGACGCCAAGTAATCAGCCACTGGTCAAGGTCACCTTTGCGTCGGTCGACATTCCTGGTTATGGCTCGTTTGGTGCGGGCAGCTTTTCCGTGCAGTGTCGCCATGAGGACACACTTGGCTACTACTGCCTCGTCATGGTGATGACGACAGAAGGTCCGGTCATCACTGGACGAGAGACCTTTGGTGAGCCAAAGAAGATTGGCCACGTCACGGTCTCGGTTGATGGCGACACGGTGAATGCCACCATGGGTCGGATGGGTGTGACCTGGGCAGAGTTCAATGGAACCGCCACGTCAGAGATTCCCTCGCCTCCACCAGAGACCCGCACTGACTTCTACTTCAAGCCACTTCCCTCACCTGATGGCATTGGTTTAGACGGCGATCCATCGCTCGTGTACTGCACCCGGGAAGAAACAACGAAGTGGGCAAAGCGTTGTGAAGGTGAACTTCTCCTTCGAGAGTCTCCGGTTGACCCAGTTGCCGACCTACCAATTCGCCGAGTCGTTGAAGTGTCGGTTGGCATGCGCAACGCCATTCAAAAGGGCCGCATCCACTCCAAGGTTCCAGCCGAGTGGATTATCCCCTATCTCCACCAGCGCTACGACGACCCAACACCACCGTCGAACGACTAGGCAGTTTCGCTTCGCTCACTTCGCAGGTGTTCTAAGAACGCCACCGCACCAGCGGTGGTGGCAGTGCACCTCGGCGACGAGAAGATGTCAAAGGCATGCTGGGCAAGCGGAAGTTCGACGTAAGCAAGTTGGCTCTGCGTGACGTCGCGAAAGCGGTCAACAAATTGCCGAGCAACTTCAACCGGCACCAGCGTGTCATTTCGGCCCTGATAGACCAAAAATGGCGGGGCTGACGGCGTGATCCGGTGCAGTGGCGAGGCCGCCTCAAAGACGTCGGGATTTTCCGCCTGTGACGTCTTCATGACCGTCTTTTCGAGCATGGTCATCATCGACCGACCATGAATGCCAGAACTGGCTTTGTCGCCAGTCATCTCGAGCACGCCGTAAAACGAGATGCAGCCATCGACCGTGGTGTCTTCCTGTTCGAACCCAGGTTGAAACTGCGGATCATTGGGCGTGAGCGCACACAGCGCAGCGAGGTGACCGCCAGCAGATCCGCCGGCAAGCACGATGAAATTCGGGTCGCCGCCGAAGTTTGCGACCTCGCGCTTGGCCCACGCAATTGCGGCTTTGCAGTCGACGACATGTTGAGGCCACGTCGCCCGAGGACTGAGGGTGTAGTTAATGGACAAACAGAGCCATCCCCGCTGACTCAGCTCATACAGCATTGGCCGAGCCTGTTCTCGCTTGTCGCCAATGACCCACGCTCCCCCATGGATGTAGAGCAGCACTGGCCGTAAGTCGTCACTCGCAGCCGTTGAACGGTAGAGATCAAGACGATGCGATCGCTTGCCATCATCGACGTACGCGAGGTTCTTCACGACCTCCACTGAACGACGACCAACAGGAAGCGCCACGATTCGCTGCAAGAGATGTCCGTACTTTGGCGCAACATGGTCGTTGGTCAACACAATCGGTGCGTTCGTAGCCGCGGCGAGTCCACTTCGCACGACGTCAAGAGATCGCTTAGCACTCACATGAAGACCAATGAGTCCGACAATGGAGATGACGAGCAGCATCGTCGAAACCACCTTTGGCCAACCATGAGTAAGCGAGGTCGTGCCAAGTGCACACGCGAGCACCGCGAGTACGAAGGCAAACTGTGCAGCAAGTTCACTGGTCAACCACCCAATGGTGAAACTTTGCGGGCCGAGTTTGTCGCTCCGGAGCGGTACATACGCAGTTGCCACCGCCAAGACGACCAACACAGAAGCACCAAAGATCACGAGGTTCATTGAACGCCTGCCTGTTGGTCGCGTGCTCGCAGTTCTCGAAGCAACAAACCAAGCGCACCATCGTCGACGAGATGAGGAATGAACAAGGCCAATCGATCGGCAATCCCACCAAATCGGTCGGTGAGTTTGGCGGCAACTTCCGCAGGGGTCCCTACCGTTGCCACCGCGTCAACGAGTTCGTCGGGGACCATGGAAAGCAGCGACCCCCAGTCCCCTCGTCGCACCGCACTTTTCAGTTCTTCATGAAGATGCCCGAGACCTTCTGCCTCCAAGACGGGGGCATACGCCGGCGTCGAGCCATAAAACCCAAGCAGACCACGTACGCCATCGTGCGCAACCTTCAGACTCTGTGCATCCGTGCCAAGGCCAACAATTGCTCCGCACACCACCTCAAAACTTCGAAGCTCGGCGCCACGAATGCGCCCGCGCTGAACGGCTTCCAAGGTCACCGATTCGAGATAACGCTTTGAGTGGAATGGCAAGACGAGCAAACCATCAGCAACCGCACCAACCATTTCGGCCATCTTTGGGCCTTGCGCTCCAACAAGAATTGGTGGGGCGCAATACTCCATCTCTGCTGGAGTGAACATTGGGGTCATCAGTGAATGTCGGTAAAACGGTCCGTCGACCTTCAACGGCGCGCCGGTCTTCCAGGTTTCACCAATTGCCCGCACGGCTTCGACAAGTCCTTGCATGCGCTCAACCGGACTTGACCAGGTCAGGCCAAAACGCCGCTCAATATGGGTCTTCACTTGTGGCGCAAGGCCAAGGCGAAACTTGCCCTTGGAGAGGCGCTGCAGGTCAAAGGCGGCATGGGCCAAGTGGATGGGGTTTCTCGGAAACCCAATTGCGGCATTGGTCATGAGGGCTAAGTCAGAACCCATTCCAGCGGCGACGAGGGGAAAGAACACATCCGCCGGGCCTTCGGCGGTAAAACAGCCACTTGCCCCGAGTTCGGACCAGGTTCGAGCCCGTGTGCCCACCTCGTCAAGTGCAATTCCCATCAGCGAGCAGTCAATCTCCACCTCGCTATGTTGCCAGTTCCAACAAGGCTCCACGGTCCGCGCTTGTAGGGTTACGAGACAAAGCAGGCGAGGAGTTGGTTGTGGCACCCGTTTCCCCCGCATCACCGTTCGACAAACTTCGCGGCACGGTTGGCCTGTGGAGTTTTGCCCACGAGCTCGTTGCCCCAACAGATGTTGCTCGCTACATCGGCGACGTTGAAGGCCTTGGTTTCCATTCCTACTGGTACCCCGAGTCCTTCGGCCGAGAAGCCTTCACCGCGGGAAGCGCACTGTTAAGCGCCACCACCGAACTCGTCGTCGCCACTGGCATTGCTTCGATCTATGCCCGAGATGCCAACGCAACTGCGGCGGCGACCAAGACCTTGTCGGCGATGTCGAATGATCGCTTCATTGCTGGACTTGGGGTCAGTCATCGTCCAGCAGTAGAAGGTATGCGAAAGCACGTCTATGGGCCACCAGTTGCCGCCATGGCGACCTACCTCGACCAAATGAATGAGGCACTCAATCTCTCGAGGGAGTCGGCCACCGAGCTTCGCGTTGTGCTCGCAGCACTTGGTCCAAAGATGCTGGATCTTGCCGCAACCAAAACCAGTGGAGCGCTCCCGTATCTCGTGACCCCTGAGCACACCGCGGTTGCTCGAGCAGCCCTTGGGGCGAACGCGTTCTTAGCGGTCGAGCAAGCAGTCATCGTCAGCCGCGACCCAGAGGTCATCACTCGTCGCACGAAAGATCACTTGCAGATGTACACCGGTCTCGACAACTACAAAAACAATTGGCGGCGCCTTGGGTTCGGCGATGACGACTTCATTCGTGGCGGCAGTGCACGACTTGGCGAAGCCCTTGTCGTAAGCGGCGGTCCAGATGAAATTGCTGAGCGAATAGGGGCGCACCGCGCTGCGGGTGCCGATCATGTCTGCATTCAGGTCCTCTTCGACCTTCATGACGGACCGCCATTGTCAGATTTTTCAACGTTGCAACCATTAACGGAGGTTCGCTGGTGAGTAAAGGTTCTGGAGGATTCACTCGTGTGCGCATTGCCCACACGATCCATGCGCCACGAAGTGCAGTGTGGGCGGAACTTCGTCAACTTGATCGCCACGTGCTGTGGATGAAAGACGCCGTCTCCATCACCTTTCACGACGAGCAGCGAGAAGGCGTTGGCACGACGTTCACGTGCAAGACAAAAATTGGACCGTTCCGCACGAATGACGTCATGACCATCACGTCGTGGATTGAAGAACGAGAAATGACGGTGCATCACAAAGGTCTCATTACCGGTGCGGGCCGATTTGTGGTTCGAGGTGACCATGGGCGCCATTGCGTCATTCGCTGGGAAGAGCGCCTGAGTTTCCCCTGGTACTTCGGTGGGACAATCACCGGAACCTTCGCCAAGCCAATCTTTAAAGCATTGTGGCGTCGCAACCTCGACCGCTTTGGCGAATTAGTGCTTCGCAATCTTGAGGTCGATGCTGCAGCAGCCGAAGCGCCTCCAAGCGAAATGAACAACACCACGGCAACGGCGCCGAGCGAAGAGATCCCTCCAGGGGTTTAGCGAGGCTCCTCGTCATTTGGTCGAGGAATCGAGAGGCGACCAACGGGCTCGACCCCAAGCACCGATTCTGATACTGCGACAGCACGCTGAGCCTCAGTTCGAGCAGCAGTTTCATCTTCTACCCGTTCGGCCAGCGCTGCGAGACGCTCTTTCTCCGCCCGCGCTTTCGCTCGTTCACGCGCTCGCTTTGCTTTCTTCTTGGCCTTCTTCTTGGCTTTGGCTTCAGCTTTGGCTGCAGCTTTCGCGATCTCACGTGGCGACTTCACAATCACTATGAAGTGTTCTGGGTCGCTCCCCACACCTGAAGCGTTCTCGCTTGGCACCGAGACGCTTGGTTGAGCCGACGAGATGCCTTCACCGGCGCCGCTTCGCCACGACTCAAGCAGTGCCCGGGCGTCATCTGCCGAAAGGTTTGCCCCAATGGGGAGTTGTTCAATGAGCGCCAAGCACTGCGCATAGGTCGCATCAAGTAACGCTCGACGTTCAGTCGCGGCGTGGTGTTCAACGGTTGCCACTTGCGACTGCGCCGACTGCAGTAACTCCTCGCGCTCGGCGGCGGCCTCAGTGATAAGTGCTTCGGCTTCTTGACGTGAGCGCTCAACGAGTTCCATGCTTGCGAGTCGAGCGGCTTCAATAAGCGCATCGGCTTCAGCTTCAGCTTCTTCAAGCAGTTGCTCTGGTGCAACGGCATCGAGGGCAGCTTTGAGATCGACATCACGTTGCGCAACGTCACGAATCTCGGCTGCAGCGATCTGTGCGTCACGCTTCATTTGTGCAACTAGTTGATGTGCTTCTTCGAGTCGAGCGGCGGCCTCTGCTGCCGCAGCTTCCGTGAGTTGCCGAGCGACCAGTTCCGCTTCATTGGCTAGGTTCTCTGCATCGAATCGAGCGCTCGTTGCTAGGGCTTCCGCTTCATGTTCGGCCGCTCGTGCAACTGCTTCAGTTTCCCGTCGAGCCGAGGCCTCAATGGCGAAGGCCTCGCGTTGCGCCTCCTCCATAGCGACGCTCAGTGCAACCGCCGCCTCTGAAGCGGCATCGAGGTCAACGGGCATTTCCGCTACTTCTACAATGACAAGTTCGTCGTCGAGTTCAATGTCGGAACTCGAATGGTCGTTTGAGGAACTCTCATTTGACGCTGCTTGCGGCTCCAGCTGTTCGTGTTGAGTTTCACCTGGCGTGTCGCTCATGACACCGGGAACGCTGAACACGGGGAGAGGAAGTTCTGGGGTTGGAGCCCAGAGGTCAACATCGGCAATTTCCATGCCCAGTGGCTCGGGTGCTTCCACTGGCGCCGTCAAAAGTGGTCCTTGTTCATCTCGAGGTATTGCCACCGTGGCCACTGGTGTTTGGGTTCCAACTGGAGCAATGTTTCGCTCAGGGAGCCGACCGCCATGGACTCGGTTCTGGCGCTCAACCGCCCATGAGCGGAGTTCAACCAACTTGCGCGTGCTTACCGAGCTGGTCTTTGACAGCAAGATCTCGACCATCAAGGCATCAAGGACCGCTGGGTCGTGTTCGGTCTGGAGCAGCGGGCGAAGTTCATCAATGAACTCAACTAGGCCAAGTTCACCAATGGAGTGGAGGGCAGAAATTCGAACGGTGGGGTTCGCGTCACGAAGGTGCGCACGAACGCGGCCGGCGCCACGGGCGTGATAGCGAAGGCGAAGCAACAGGGCCACGATGAGGACCAACGCGACGGAGCCGACAATGGCCACCTTCACCGTGTTCGACATCGTTCGCCTCCGTGGCTAGCAGGCAATGGAGAACTTCCCATCGACGTGGTCCGAATTTACCAGACCTCCATTCATGAGCGTCCTGCGCCTAGGGTGACGCCGTGGAACGAGCGAACGAACAGGGTTCTGAGACGGACGTTATTGCAGCGCTCAACGCCGAAATCGTCGACCTGAAGGCGCGTATTGCTCAACTCATGAACCGCAATGCTGAGTTGACCCAACAGATCAACAACGAGCGCTACGAGCGACCGCCGCATTACTGAGGCGACCAGATGACCTGGTCGGCAACGATGCGCAAGGCTTCCGGAAACCACGGGTCGACGTAGTCGTCGAACAGTCCCCATCTCGCCACCAGCGAAAAGATGTCTTCTGGCGGATTCAGCGATCCCCTCGATGAGCTCTCCGCATGGGTGAGTTGAAGTTGGGCGAGATAGACCGTCGCCATCGCGGCAACTGCGGCTCGGAGGCAGAGATCGACGTCATTGCCAATGACCGCAAGGGTTGGATCAAGGCCGCGAAGGTCTTCCCATAACGAGCGCTTCACCAAGGTGCAGGCACCGGTCACCGCCGCCACTTCACGAGTTGCGGTCAAGAACTCGTCGACCCTTATGTAGTTGAGGTCGCGGCGGAGGTGCTGCGGATACGGCGCAATAGCGATGCCCTCATGTTGGTACGCACCACTTGGTTCACGCAGTGCACAACCAACAATGCCAACGCCGGGAAGCAGTGCCACCGAGACGAGTTGCTCCAGCCAATCAACGTCGGAGATCTCGACGTCGTTGTTGAGCGTCACGACATAGTCCGATGACGTCTCGGCAACTCCGGCGTTCACAATGGCGGAGTAATTGAACGGTCCTGGAGTCTTCACCACCGTGTGCGAGGTGTTGTCCAAGTAACGAAGTGTTGCCGGCTCTACGGAGTCGTTGTCGCAAATCACGACCGAGAAGTTCGGATACGAACTTTGCTCAACCCCGTTGAGGCATCGCTCAAGCAAGTCCAAGCGATCACGGGTGGGTATGACAATGGTGACACTTGGCCACAGGTCCGGTGTCACTCGCCATGCAATCGCTCCGGTGGCGGTGACGTTCGCACTGGCGCGCAGACCGAGTGCGGACAGGTGCGCAACGGTCCAGGCTGCATGGGCAAGGTGTGTTTGTTCGGTTCGTGGCTGTGAGGATGCGACGACACGTGCCACATGTGCCGTCGCACCTCCCGCCTTGACCAACCGCGCAACTGCATCGTGGAGCCCGAGCGCGCCAAGCGTGGTGGAAAAGCCACCAATTTGTTGCAGTGCTCGTCCATCAAAACAGGCGACTCCGCCAACGGCGTCGTAGCTAAGGAGTGCCACTGCACCGACATACTTCGGCCGGAACCGACCAGTTACCTGGCCGCCTTCACCGACGATCACGTCATCACCGGTCACCACAGAAGCGCCGGTTGACAAGAGCCTGTCACGAAGGGCCGCTGCCCCACCGGGTTGCAATGTTGACGAACTCAGGTTGACCACCACGACGTCGAGATCAGAAAGTGCCCCGTTCGCCGCTTCCCACGACGTTGGATCCTCTGGTGCAGTGATCGTCAAGACGGTGGGTCCAGGATCATTGCCGGCAACTACGGACGTGAACTGAAAACCCGTTGGGAAGAACTGAGGGTCAACCCGTTGCAGTGCGTCGCGCTCAAGGCCAAGTTTCCTCAAAAGTCGCAACACCAGTGATCCCGTGCGCGACAACACGGCAAAGCGACGTGTGCCGACTGGCAAAAGAGCAATGACCTTGGTGCGAAATGGGTGGCCTCGCTGTGCACTGGTCGACTGCCAAATCTGAAGACGAAATCCGTCAAAGCGGGCCCGAGCGGCAGCAAGCGAGTCGTCGGTGATGTCGTGCGGCGCCGGCACGGCGTGATGGCTCACTATTCGATGCCGGTGTAGCCCGGACTTACCCGTGGTGGATACGCGGGTTCCCACAATGGGCGGTTGAGCGAGAGGTTGGGGTTGTAATACGGATCCACCACAATGCGGTCAAGCCAACGAGCACGCATTTCCACCACTTCCTTCGCAAAGCGCTTTAGCGCAGGGCCGGACTCATCAAGGCCGCGTGAGACCGATTCATAGTGAATGAGCTCAGCGAGCGGGGTGTAGGCAACATACTCACCCGACTCACGAATGCGAAGGCAGAAATCAATATCGTTCCAGGCGACTTGGAAGAACTCTTCAAGGCCACCAAGGCGTTCCCAGGTCGAGCGACGCACGGCCAAACACGCTGCCGTGCAGGCACTGAATTCAGCCGGGAGATGGTGGCGGCCGAAATAGCCGTCGCTCGAACGCTCTTCGAGTTTTCCAACGTGGTCGGCGAGGCCAAGTGGCCCAAGGACCACACCGCCATGTTGGATGCGCCCATCTGGGTAGAGGAGCTTCGCCCCAACCGCGCCATTGCCAGGCTGTAAGAGCAGGGCAACCATTTCTTTCAGCCAACCGCCATCAATGACTTCGGTGTCATCGTTCAACAGCACCAGCACCTCGCCCTTGCACGAGGGAACCGCCCGGTTATGGAGGGCTGAGTAGTTAAAGGGGCTGTCATCGCGCACGACGACGACCTTGTCGGCGAGCTCGGCGAACAACGCTTCGGTTTCTTTTTTCACCGAACCGTTGTCAATGACCACAACTTCCATATGCGGATAGGTCGTCTTCGAAAGCACCGAGCGCAAACACGTCTCGAGGAACTTGCCGTCTCTCGTTGGAATGAGAATCGACACGAGCGGTGGGTTCTCGGGCAAGTCGTAGCGAATGCGACAAAACCCCGTGTTGTTGACGTTCTCAATCGTCCCGGCAACTCCACGACGGGCCAAGGCCTCGGTCACGGCACGAGTGCCCGCTTCGAGTGCCCAGGGTTTGGCTGAACTGGCCTTTGAGGTGGACTGATCGTGACTCCGCCAGTGATACAAGATGTGCGGAATATGGACAATCTGGTCACGACGGAGCGTTTCGGTAACCCGCAAGAACAGGTCCCAATCTTGTGCTCCGTCAAAGGCTGAGCGCAACCCACCAAGGTCATGCACCAGTGACGCTCGGACCGTCGATAGGTGACACAAGTAGTTCTGGCCGAGCAACAAGACCGGATCAAAGTCCGACTTGAAATACGGCGTGAAGGGCCGACCCTGCTCGTCAATCTTGTCCTCATCGGAATAGAAAAACGAGGCGTCGGGATTCTCACTAATGGCTAAGGCAACTCGAGCAAGCGCGTGAGGAACAATCGTGTCGTCATGGTCCATGAGGACGATCCACTCGCCGGTTGCCTGCTCAATGGCCGCATTGGTCGCAGCAGAAATTCCACCGTTCACCGATCGCTCAATCAAGCGAATTCGAGCATCTTTTTTGGCAAAGGACGACACGATCGATCGCACCTGTACATCAGGTGAGCAGTCATCGGCAATCAAGAGTTCGAAGTGTTCATAGACCTGGGCTTGCACCGAGGAAATTGCTTCTTTTAAGAATTTATGATCGGTGTTGTAGGTCGCCATCACAATTGAGAGCTTCGGTGGCGCCTCGATGAGCTGCAGGCGGCGACGAAGCAGGATCTCACCGACATCGCTCAACGTGCCGTAGTGCTCAAACCAGCGCTCGTAGACAGTCTTTTCTTCATCATTTGACGATGCGACGCTTGGATGACCTCGCACAATGACCTTGCATGCAGCCACGAATTCTTCGATGCCGCGGCCAAACACTCGCATGATGCGAGCGGGAAGGGAGCGGTGTTGGGCAGCCAAGACAGGAGAGGCTGACATTGCCACCGAAGCCGTTGGCGCAAGTGGCACCACACCTTGGTCCTTCAGCGCTGGTCGGCGGCGAAGGATTCGCTTCAAGAAGCGCTCAAAGAGGTTGGCGACCTTCAGTACCAGCATGGCCATTGGATAGAGCCGTGAGCCGGAAAACAATTGCTGCTGGGCTGCGTCGCTTTGCAGCGCCGCAGACGACATTTCGTAGACCCGAATGACGTCACGAAGCGTGGCGAGTTGATCTCGGTCTCGAGGAATCGGCTCGAACGATTGCGGCGAGTTTGGCCCTGTGCTGTGCTGTGACACTCCGGCCAATTCCTCTCTCGCGTCAGTATTGAACTGGCGAACGACTGCGTGGTCATGCTACCGGCGGCCACTCCCACATGGGGAGATCTCTACTCCACCTCTTTGTGAATTCTTCGGCCAGTCGCCTCAAGTTGGTGCACCCCCACCGGTAGGCTCCTGTCATGCAACGCGGCCGGAGAATCTTCATTGTCTCCTTCCTTGCCTTTTTCACCTTGCTTGCCGCGTGGTCGTTTGCCAATCCCCTGTTTTCTGCACCCGATGAAGAGAGTCATGTCAATTGGGCCGCAGCACTTGACGCCGGCCGACCAGGCGCGCAAAGCCACTACGCAAACGGCGGGGCTGTTCGCCATGTCTTTGTCCCCCCCGCTGCAGCCATTGGGGTGAATCAAGGTTCCTATGCCGCCTGTTTCAAGGGCGAACCCACGATCCCAGCTGATTGTGCGCCAGAGATTCCAGGGCCTGGACCACTGGTCAGTAGCGATACGCACTCTGCCGAGTACCCGCCCCTCTACTACTACGCCGTTGGCGTGCCACTTGTGTTCGATACGGGCAGTGGTGGCCTCTATGCCATGCGCATTGTTGGCGACCTCTTCGTGGCAGGCCTGCTTGCCGCTGCGGTGACCTGTGTGCTGCTGTACACCAAGCGACGTTTCTTGCTGGCTGGCCTTGCGATCGCCATGACGGCTCAAGTGCTCTACCTCGGCTCGATCATCAATCCAAGTGGGCTCGAGATTGCCGCTGCAATTTGTCTGTGGACCGCTGGGGCGATTCTTGTCACCGACTACCGCGAAACGACACCTCGTGGGCTCATCGTTGCCATTGTTGCTTCGGCCAGCGTGCTCGTGTTGTCTCGGAGTCTGTCTCCGCTCAACACCGCCATCATTGGTCTCGTGCTGTTGGTCTCGCTGTCACCAAAGAAATGGTGGCAGCTCAGCAAGCAACGATTCTTTCAACTTGGTCTTGGCTGCTTTCTTGTGGCGGCCGTTGCTGCCCTTTTCTTTCTCTCGAACCACGATTCGTTCAAAGTCGTTCCCCACTCGAGTGCAGAGATTGAGAGTCTCAAAGATTCGAATTTTTCCATGCTGCTCGGTGGTTCCTTTACGAAGCTTCGGACCTGGATGGATCAAAGCATCGTGATTATTGGCTGGTTGTCCTTTCGCCTGTCGGACTGGTTTTACTTGGCCTGGTATGCGGCGATTGGCGTTCTCGTCACGTGGGCGCTCCTCGTTGGCCGGTTCTGGCACAAGGTCATCTTGGTGCTCATCACCACATTTGCCATTCTTGGCCCGTGCATCTTGGTGGCGACCCAAGCACCAAAGATTGGCTATGTCTGGCAGGGCCGAGACGGCATGCCGCTTTTTGTCGGCATTCCAATTTTCGCCGCAGCGATGATTGGAGCTCGGGGCCGCACTCCTCGAATCGAACGGTTCTTTGGTACCGCGCTCGTTGTTGGTGCGCTGCTGGCCAACCTCTGCGTGCTCTATGCAGTTGGTCGTCGCTACAGCGTTGGCACAAAGGGTCCGTTGCTCTACTTCGTTGACGAGATCTGGCAGCCAGCGGTCCCCTCACTCGCCATCATCTTGGCCGGAACGGCTGCCACGTGTGTGCTGTTGCGCTTCGCAGT
>CANFJV010000006.1 GCA_947447225.1 Acidimicrobiaceae bacterium | reverse complement strand
TCGAGGTCGAGGCTTTGACGAGCGCGGCAACCTGCGAAGCCGTACCAGGCGTGACGAGTTGGTACGTCGCAGCAGCCGACGCATATGACGCGCTCATCATGACCGCCCCGGCAACGAAACTTCCCAAAAGCTTCTTCATCGCTCCCCCTCAACCGCAAGCGTAGATTGCGGCGCGTCCACCAACGCTGCGACAAGTCACTCCTTCATCGCACCTTCTCAGTCAGCAATGCTTGAGAAGTTCTTGACCGGCAACGAGCAGTCGTCAGCCTGATCGACGTTCGTTGAGCAAGGAAATCACGGCTTTTCCGTTTGCCTTGCCTTTGGTCGCTGCCATGACCTTGCCAATGAAGAACTGTGCAAGCTTGTCGTCACCACCGGCAAAGCGAGCCCATTCGTCACCATTTGCCGAAATGACCTCATCAACCGTTGTTGACAAGGTGTCCTCGCTCAGTTGCTCAAAGCCAAGTGATGCGGCAATTGCTTTCGGGTCGGCATCTGGCGTTTCGCTGAGTGCAGCCAAGACCGCCTTCGCTTGCGTTGCCGACAACGCGCCGGATGCTTCCATTTGACAGGTTGTAGCAAAACTCTTGGCACTTGGCAACACGCCTTCGGCATTGAGTTCATTTGCGGCACGCGTGACCGCCAATTGAGCCGGGGCACCGGCGGAAGCGGCCTCAACGACTAAGGCATCAAGATCACGGTCAACCACGGTCGCAATGAGATCAAGGGTGGCTTGGTCATCATTGCCAATGAGGCCAACAAGCACTTGACGGCGCGCCTTCGGCAATGCCGGCAGCGCGCTGCGGATCTCTTCAATCCACGCTGCGCTTGGCGCCAAGGGCACCAGATCAGGCTCGGGGAAATAGCGATAGTCGTTTGCTTCTTCTTTTGATCGCATGGAGCCCGTGCGACCAGCAGCTTCATCCCAGTGGCGCGTCTCTTGCACAATTCGCTCGCCCGCTTCAATGCAGTCAACTTGACGAAGTGCTTCGTATTCAATCGCGCGCTGCAGGCTGCGCAGTGAGTTCAAATTCTTGATTTCACAACGCGTACCAAAAGGATCTCCTGGCTTTCGAACCGAGACGTTGGCATCGACGCGCATGGAGCCCTCTTCCATGCGGCCATCGGTTGCACCAACGGCGACCAAGATCGCCCGAAGTTCCGCCACATAGGCACGAGCTTGGACACCCGAACGCATGTCAGGTTCAGACACAATCTCGACCAGTGGGACACCGGAGCGGTTGTAATCAATGAGACTGGCGTCAGCCCCATGGATGCGACCTGATCCGCCTAAGTGCGTCGACTTGCCGGTGTCTTCTTCCATATGCGCACGAGTAATGCCAACGACCGTGCCATCGGGCAATTCAATGGTTCCATGCTCATTGAGCGGCAGATCGTATTGGCTGATCTGAAAATCTTTCGGCATGTCAGGGTAGAAGTAGTTCTTCCGGTGGAAATTCGACCACTTCACCTCGCAGTTGAGCGCCAAACCAATGCGAATGGCGAATTCAACCGCTTTTTGGTTGAGCACCGGAAGTGAGCCAGGAAGCCCGACGCAAACGGGGCAAACATTGGTGTTCGGTTCATCGCCGAAAGCATTGCGGCAGCCGCAGAATAATTTGGTCTCGGTCTTCAGTTCACAGTGAACTTCCAGACCAATGATGGTTTCGTAGCCAGCCATGCTCATTTCGCCACTCCTGCTTCTAACACGGCACCCACCTGGAAAAGACGGTCGTCTCTGCGACCCGGGCTCAAAATCTGCACACCAATCGGCATTCCTGATGCGGAGTTGCCAAACGGAACCGACATTGCTCCGTGGCCGGCCAAGTTGGTCGGAATGGTGAACAGGTCGGACAAGTACATCGACATTGGATCGGCCACTTTGTCGCCGAAACCAAATGCGGTCGTTGGCGTCGTGGCACCAAGCAACACATCGACCTTCTCATAGGCCGCATCAAGGGCGTTGGTGATCAGTCGGCGGGTCTTTTGCGCTTGGCCGTAGTAGGCGTCGTAGTACCCAGCCGACAAGGCGTAGGTGCCAAGCATGATGCGACGCTTCACCTCTGCACCAAAGCCCGCAGTTCGGGTGGCGACATTCATCGCCGCCACGTCTTCGCGTTCGACTCGAAGTCCAAATCGAACACCGTCGTAGCGAGCAAGGTTCGATGACGCTTCAGCTGGCGCAATCAGGTAATACGCCGACAGGCCGAGGCGTAGCTCAGGGATAGAAAGGTCGACAATTTCCGCACCAGCAGCTTCGAGCACGGCAGCTGCTTGGCGAACGCGCTCGATGATCTCTGCATCAGCACCGTCAAGCAGGTCGCGACATAGGCCAACTTTGAGACCAGCAACACCACGCCCACAGGCGGCAAGGAGGTCGTCGTAGCCATCAGGCATCGATGTGGAGTCAGCCGGGTCATGTCCACCAATGACTTGGGTGACGAGTGCAGCATCAGCCACGGTTGTGGTGAATGGCCCAACCTGGTCAAGTGACGAGGAAAACGCCACAAGCCCGTAACGAGAAACATGTCCATACGAAGGCTTGTAGCCAACAAGGCCACAAAACGCAGCAGGCTGGCGGATAGAACCGCCAGTGTCAGAACCAAGTGAAACGGGAACAAATCCCGCCGCTACGGCAACGGCAGAGCCACCAGAAGAACCACCAGGAACCTTGGTCACATCATGAGGATTGCGCGAGGGCCCAAACGCCGAGTTCTCAGTGGAAGAGCCCATGGCGAATTCATCCAAGTTGGTCTTGCCAACCGGGACGGCTCCAGCGGCGAGAAGACGCTCAACCACTGTTGCGGTGTAGGGAGGCTTCCAGCCATCCAAGATCTTTGATCCACAGGTTGTTGGAATGCCACGCATGGCCAAGTTGTCCTTGATGCCAATTGGCACACCCGCAAGTGGCCCTGGGTCTTGGCCGGCAGCCACGACGTCATCAACAGCGGTAGCTGCCGCTCGAGCACCGTCGTGGTCGAGATACAAAAAGGCGTTGAGTTCTTGATTGCGCTCGGCAATTGCGGCAAAGGATTGCTCGAGGACTTCACGTGCAGTGGTGTGGCCACTTCGAACTTGGGCGGCAACGTCGTGGGCGGTGGTCATGGTGCCTCTCCGAGAATTCGACCGACTTTGAATCGGCCTGATTCGACTGAAGGAGCGCCAGCAAGGAGTTCCTCGCGGTCAAGCGATGCGGTCGGCACATCAGGGCGCAGGATGTTTTCCAAGTCAAACGGATGCGCCATCGGCACAAGACCTTCAAGATCAAGACTCGAAATATCAGCAGCGTGATTCAAAATCGACCCCAACTGGGCGGTGAAGGTGGTGACTTCGTCGTCGGTTAACTCAAGACGAGCGAGTCCGGCTACGTGGATGACCTCTTCTTTGGTGAGTGGGCTCTGTTCGCTCACGAATTTGCTCCAAGGTGTTCGGCGATGTGGGCGAAGATCTCTGCTTCAACGAGTGGCTGTTCGAAGTCCATGGTGGCGACGTGGTAGCTCTCCTGCA
The DNA here is from genome assembly GCA_947447225.1 of Acidimicrobiaceae bacterium. Classification (GTDB taxonomy): domain Bacteria; phylum Actinomycetota; class Acidimicrobiia; order Acidimicrobiales; family RAAP-2; genus CAIQEU01. The sequence goes on along the minus strand of CANFJV010000006.1, from coordinate 36,552 downwards.
GCAGGATCTGACGCACTGGACCAGCAACGCTGTCAAGAATGGCCGATGCAGTTTCTGGTGGGACCACGTGGTCTTGAACAGAGGTCACCACCAGCGTCGGCGCCACGATTGCGCCCAAGTTTGCGTGCACGGTCTCCATGGCGAAAGAGAGACTCTTTGCCGCCTCAAGTGGCGTACCTGGGTAGCCGAGTTCTGAAATATCTGGCTTGGCAATATCTGAGCCAATGGAGTCGAAGTGCTCAAGGCCCGACTCGAGCAGTGCGTCGATCCCCTCGCGAAGTTCTGCCGCAAGTGGCTGACACATTGGGTTCACGAGACCAAGGGCCGCAACCTCTTGGTGCGCTTCGGCGAGTGCAAGGGACAATCCCCCTCCCATGGAGAGACCAACCACCGCGACGCGCTCGCAGCGCGCCGCAAGTCGTCCATATGCGGCATCTGCTTCGCCATACCAATCAGCCCAGCGAGTCGGAATCATGTCGACAAGATCCGTGCCGTGACCGGGGAGCAATGGCATTTCCACGGTGTAGCCACGAGCAGCGAAGCCTTCTGCAAGTGATCGCATCGACGCTGGCGAGCCAGTAAATCCATGCAGAACTAAGACGCCAAGGCTTGAGCCCTCAGCCACAAGTGGTTCACAACCGGGAAGAATGGGAGCAGTCATACTCACGAAGCGTACCGGTGCCGGTAACCTCGCTGAGTACAACGATCAATTGAGGTATTCCCGTGGGTCATGTGTTCTTAAGCGAAAGTTGGATGACAGCGGCTCGGGACCTCTATGAGCGGTTCCGAGAGGTACTGCCTCCAGTTGAACATCAAGTCAAAGTGAACTTGCTGATCAACGATTCTCCTTTTGAGGCAACCGAGGTCGAAGCCCACTTCGATACGACCTCGGGCGCGCTCATTGTTGAGCCTGGCCACGTTGATGGTGCCGACCTGTTTGTCACCGTTGACTACGGCACCGCTCGAGCGCTTCTCGTTGATGGCAACCCGCAAGCGGCGATGCAGGCGTTTCTTCTCAACAAGATTCGTGTCGAAGGCGATGTTTCTAAGTTGATGGTCTTGGCTCAAAGCCCAATGGGCGACGATGCGGCACAGTACGCCCAAGAGTTGCGCGACCTCACCGAGTAACCGTGAGCCACCAGGTCGACGCAGTTGAGCCAACTGCGGTCTTCTCGATTCGCACCAACGACGGCCATGAGCTTTACGCCGAGGCCGTCGGCACCGGCCCAACGCCGCTCGTGTATCTCCACGGCGGGCCGGGTTCTGGTTGTTCCATCAATCAACGCAAGATGTTTGATCCAACGTCGACGACTGCGTACTTGCTTGACCAGCGCGGATCTGGGCGGAGTCGTCCCTTGGCAGAAGCCTCCGACCACGACCTTTCTACTCAAACAACGGCCAACTTGGTGGCCGATATCGAACGTTTGCGTGAAGCAGCAGGTATTGAGCGTTGGGCGGTACTCGGGCTCTCGTGGGGCACGACGTTGGCCTTGGCCTATGCCGAAGCTCACCCTGAGCGCGTCACGCGCCTTGGACTCGGCCTTGTGACGACGACGTCGGCCAAAGAAGTTGCGTGGATGACCGAGACCATTGAGCCGGTATTTCCACGAGAATTCGCCGCATTTCGTGACGCCGTTCCGGTCGCATTTACACGCCCTCGCATGGTGGATTCGTATGCCGAGTGGCTGGGGACGTCAGAGGAGCACGAGCGCCAGCGTGCAGCCCGGGCATGGTGTGACTGGGAAGAAGCTCACGTCTCTTTGGCCACAGGACCGAAAGCAAATCCGCTGTTTCGCGATGCGGCCTTTGCGGTCCGCTTTGCCACGCTCGTTACGCACTACTGGCGAAATGCCACCGCGTTTGGTCATGATGACTTGATCAACAACGCCACCCGTCTGCGAGGAATCCCTGGACGACTTGTCGTTGGTCGCCTCGATATCTCGAGTCCCGTCAGTACCTCGACGCAGCTCGTAGACGTCTGGCCTGAGGCCACGCTTGAACTCGTTGATGACGCCGGACATGGTTCTGGCCGAGGATTTGGCGACGCACTTGGCTCGCTCATTGCTTGGCTTGGCGAGGCGACTTAAAACTCGACCGAGGGCTCTTCTAGGTGTGCTGGCTTCGAGCGATCCATGGATCGCATGAACAGCGAGGCCACCACACCAATTGCCGCCATTGCTCCAGCGATGATGAAGGGCAAGGTAAAGGTCGAGACCAACTGACTTTGGGTCGGATGGGCGGGAAGGGCGCGCTGTTTGGCTGCTTGGATCGCCATCACAATGGTGATGCCGGCTACTTCACCCACTTGGGTGGCAATAAGCCCGGCAGCAGACATCACGCCATATTCATGCTCTTCGACCTCATTGGCCATGGTGGCCGAGGTCGCCGGCATGGCCATGCCCATGCCGATTCCTGACAGGCCGAGACCCACCATCAATACCCACACCGGAGTCCCAGCAGCGGCAAAGGCAAAGACCGCAAGTGAACCAAACAGCGCGAGCGAACCGAGAATCGTGGTGGAACGTTCACCAAATTTGACCGCGGCGTAACCCGCAATGGGCGACGCAATGGCAAAGACAATTGGTCGAGGAATTGAGTAGATGCCGATTTGGGCGGTCGATGCTTGGTAGACAACCGACATCAAAATCGGAAACAACACAAAACCGGAGAAGTAGGCAAAGTTTGCAGTAGAGCGAATCACCATGGGGAACACAAAGTTCCGAGTGGTGAAGTAGCGCTTCGGGATGAGCGGATGAGGAGAATGGGTGAGCTGATACACAAACACCACCGCACCGAGGAGCCCAATGCCAAACAGCGTCAATTCAAGCGGTGAGGTTACGGCGTGATGCTCCAACATCGTGAGGCCAAGCATGGTGCCAAGCACCGCAGCCATTAGTGACCAGTTGCCAATCCAGTCCATCCCCGCCCACGAGATCTCTTTTGCTCCTTCGCTCTTTTTGTCGATGGACTTTGGAATGATGGTCGACACCACGGCATAGGCAATTGCCAGCAAGATCAGTTGCACCCAGAACAACCCGCGCCAGCCCACGGCAACAATCACTGGCGCTCCAACCGTGATGCCGACGACTGGTCCACCTGCGCCAATAAGTGACCACCAACCAAGGGCTTTCACTCGGTCTTCTTTGGCAAAGACCTTGTTGATGAGCGCCATAGAGGCCGTTGCCGTGGCCGCACCTTGAATGCCATCTAAGGTCCGCGCCGCAATGAGCATTGGCGCGTTGACCGCAAATGAGGTCAGCACTGCGGACACCATGGCGCCCATCAGCCCAAACAAGTAGAGCCGACGATGGCCAAACACGTCACTTGCTCGACCGAAAATTGGTGCTGCCAACCCAAAGGCAAGCAACGGTCCGGTAAGCGTCCAGCCAAGCACCGTTGTTGAGGTGTGGAAGTCGTTACTGACTTTCAGCAGAACAATGTTGAAGACCGTGAAGGTGAAGTTGAGCGCGAGCAGTCCAGCAAGCAGCGAGCGCAAGACCCACCACTGATATTTCGGACTCTTTGCGGCGCGCACGCCAACACGATGGCGAAGCAACTCAAACCACGGCAGGTCTGTTGCTGCTTCAGTGCCCGCGCCACCGAGCGCACTTGCTCCAGGATCTTTGGTGGCGTTAAAGAGGTCGTCTGGGTTGTCGACCGATGCTCGGTGGTGCTCCTGAGGGGAGGACGCGTCGTCCTCGCTCACGCTTGAAGCTTGGCCATCTCGGTTTGCAACTCGGCCACGGTCCAGCGGTCGTCCTTTTCAATCCGGTCAGTCATCGACCAGTTTTCAAACGCACGAACGGTGCCGCCTTGGACGAAGAACACTCGACCAGTTGCGGGGCACGATTCGGTCGCAAGGTAGGCAACGAGTGGTGAGACGTTTGCAGGGTCCCACGCATCGAAGGTCGCGCCATCAGTAGGAGCGGCAACAATGTCGGCGAGACCTGGTGTCGACTCAGTCATCCGAGTACGAGCAGCAGGTGCAATGGCGTTGACGCGCACGCCATAGCGCTTGAGCTCTTCTGCGATGATGAGCGAAAACGAGGCAATTCCGGACTTCGCTGCGCCGTAGTTGGACTGACCTGGGTTGCCAATAAGGCCCGAGGTTGACGACGTGTTGATGACGCTGGCCTTGACGTCTTTGCCATTCTTCGTCTGCTCACGCCAGTAAGCGGCAGCGTGACGGGTAGGCACGAAGTGACCCTTCAAGTGGACGTGAATGACCGAGTCCCAGTCGTCTTCTGACATGTTGATGAGCACGCGGTCGCGCAAGATGCCGGCATTGTTGACTAATACGTGCAGATCGCCAAAGTGCTCAATGGCCTGGTCAATTAGGCGCTTGCCACCATCCCAGGAGGCAATGTCGTCAGTGTTGGCAATCGCTTCGCCACCGAGGGCAACGATTTCGTCCGCAACTTGTTGCGCCGCGCCGCGGTCGTCACCCGAACCGTCAACCGCACCGCCAAGATCGTTGATGACGAGCTTTGCCCCTTCGCTTGCGAACAACAGCGCGTGCTCGCGGCCAATGCCTCGACCTGCACCAGTGATGATTGCTACCCGACCGTCAAGTGCGCCCATGGGACTCTCCTCTGCCTCGATGTTGTTCACATCCTAGGCCGCGAGGCTGAAGGTGGCGCGAGGGCAGCTAGACCTTGAACCACCACGATGACGTGCGGGCATGGGCGTGGAAATGGTCCGGGATCTGCCGCATGACGCGATCGACTCGGTACGGCGTGTCGCCAAGGACCTGGTCAGCAACTTCTGTCAGTCGGGCAACCATGTGCTCGACGATGTCCTCAGGAGGAGTTGGGCTATGGCCCTTCCACACCACCATGGGGACATCGCAGACTTCACAGTCCGCAACCCAGCAGTGATCATCTTCGTAGTGCCAGGTGGTAATCCGGGCGGCCTCACACAACAAACAGGTCATGCGAGCGTCACCGTCACGGTGGTGCCGGCGGGAACGGTGGTGCCAGCGGGGATGTCTTGGATCGACACGGCAGATCCCGTGCCAATCACATTTGGTGACAAGCCGAGGTCGGACAAGGCCTTCACCGCATCAGGGCCAGACTTTCCAACCAGGTTTGGCACCGTGACCGGCGCAGGCCCAGTCGATAAGTAGATCGTGATTGCGGAGCCTGATGACAAGGCACTGCCAGCTGCAGGCATTGTCCGAGTCACCGAATTGATGGCAACCGTGCTCGAGTACTCCGACCCAACCGTCACCGTGAAACCAGCAGCAGTCAAGGTGGCTTTGGCCGCAGCTTCGGTTTGGCCGGCAACGTTTGGCACCGCCGTTGGCGCAGTGCCACTTGACACCGACAAGAGCACCACTGCACCCTGTGGAACCGATGCTGGATTGGTCACCCCATCAACGCTGTAACTCACCACTTGACCAGGAGGAATCGTGGCGGAATACGTCGCAGCCGACGTTGGACATGACGAGGACAACAATGCAGTGGCCAATTTGTCTTCGGCCGCCGTGCAGCTCAGTCCAAGTACTGCCGGAACCGTCACAAGCGGCGGTCCAAGCGACAGGCGAAGTGTCACGGCACTTCCTTGTTTCGCCATGGTTCCCGGGGCCGGGTCTTGCGCAATGACTTGGTCTTTCGGGATCGTCACCGAGTAGCTGCCCGATGCGTAGGTCACCGTTAGCTGGGCAATGCCAAGTGCACTGGCTGCTTGTTCTTTTGAATCTCCAACGACGCCCGGCACCGCCACATCGACCTTTTTGAGGTTCTGCAGCACGGCGTAGGTTCCACCTGCGGCCAAGGCGAAGACGAGAATTGCTGCGAGTACCCACCACAGCCAACGCCTTCGGTTCTCCTCTTCAAAGAAGTCTTCGGTCGCGTTGGCATCGTTGCCAACGTTCGTTGTCTCACCAAAGACCGTTCCTTGTGGAGCCGTCAAAACACCGGTTGCTTGGAACGCCGTCGTTGTTACTGCAGGAACCGCACCAGTGAGCTCTGACGCGGACGGCGCAGTAAAGCCAATCGTTGTTGCGCCAAGGACCGTCGTCGCCACCGCTGCAGTAGTGCCCGTTGGCGTGGACGTCACCGGGGCATCGGCAATGCCAAAGGTTGGCGCCACCATGACCGTTGTACCTTCGCTCGACAGGGTCGGCGTTGGTCGAGCGGCCGGATTGAGTGGACCTGGCGGAACAATGGTTGCGGCAACCGCTTCAAGGCGATCTGCCAAGGTCGTGGCATCAATGCGCGCATCAGGATCGGGCGCAGCGGCGTAGGCCAAGATCTGGTCAAGTGGTCCAAGCGCTGGATGATGTGGCAGCGCCATGCCAACGCGAGCCATCAATGTGGCAATGGGAGAACTCGCTTCAAAGGGCAGTGAACCCGTTGCTGCTTCATACAGCACAAGGGCAAGGGCATACACGTCAGCCCGCTGGTCAACGGGAGCACCGAGTGCTTCTTCCGGTGAGGCGTAGCGAGCGCGGTCGGCGTCGAGTGCAGATGCACCAACGGCAAAGGGATCTTTTGGCCCTTCAATTGGACTGAAGTCGGTGAGCCGCAGTCGATCATCAGCATCAAAAAGCAAATTGGCCGGCTTCATGGCGCCATGCGTGATCCCCGAAGCATGAGCCGAGGCAAGTGCTCGGGCTGCCTGAATGCCAATGGCAACCACTTGGCTCACACTTAACATTCCATGAAGGTTGAGCAAGGTTCGAAGTGACCCACCTTGGACGTACTCGAGGACGACAAAGGCATGTTCTGGGTCATCGGACCAGTCATAAACCCGAAGAATCGACGGGTGGCTGAGGCCAGCAATTGCTCGAGCTTCTGCCGCGAACCGCTCCCGGAAACTTTGATCGCTGGCGAATTCTTCGTTGAGGACGCGAACAGCAACTTGGCGTTGCAAGGAGACGTCATCGCCGAGATAGGTCGAGGCGTGTGCCCCACTTCCTAAGAGCGCGACGAGTCGATAGCGACCGTCGAGCATCGTTCCGATGGCGTCGCTAGGGGTTGGCATAGTGCTTCTTACGCTACAGAGTGCGAGGGCGCGTTGGTGGGACGTTTCGGACCGTTACTCGGGAAGGACTCCGGTTTCGAGCAAGATCGTGAACTGTGCTGCCGCAACGATCGGAATTCCGAGCGATTCGGCCTTTGTCAGTTTTGACGCACCAGGGGCTGCGCCAACCACCACGCAAAAGGTTTTCTTCGATACCGATCCCGGCGAGGTGCCACCGCGCTGAACAATGGCTTCTTCAGCGCTTTCTCTGGTGAATCCTTCAACCGCACCGGTCACCACAATGGCTTTGCCAAGCAAGTTCTGTGGCAGGGCTGACGTTGTTTCCTCTGTCACCCCAACCCCATGCGCCATGAGCTTGCCAAGGACTTCGAGGTGATCTGTATTTGCCATAAATGAGACCACCGAGTTAGCAATGGCTGGGCCAATGCCTTCAAGCGCGCTTAATTGTTCAACGGTTGCTTGCGACAAGGCGTCAAGCGTTGGAAATGCGCGCACAACAACTCGAGCCCCGGCAGGACCAAGTTCATTGATCCCAAGTCCAACGATTACTCGGTGAATGGATTGCTGCTTCGATCGGGCAATCCCGTCGATCAGCGAGGTGGCCGAGAGGTCACCGAATCCTTCCAACGTCAACAACTGTTCGCTCGAGAGCTCATAGAGATCCGCCACCGAGTTGACCAGACCTGCGTCAATCAGTTGCGCTACTCGTTGTTCGCCGAGACCCTCAATATCGAGCGCTCCTCTTGAGGCGAAGTAGCAGATCTGTTGAATCAGTTGCGCCCTACAGCGACCATTTGGACAATGGGTTTCACTCTCACCTTCGCTGCGAACGAGTCCCGTTCCACAACTCGGGCAAGTGGCAGGAAACGCCCAAGGTGCTCCTCGACCTGCGCGCTGTTGTTGGCCTGGTGCTGGCCCAACTACTTCTGGAATGACGTCACCGGCTTTTCGCACCACCACGAGATCACCTGGGCGCACATCTTTCGCCGCAACTTGATCTTCGTTGTGCAACGTGGCGACACCCACGGTTGATCCACCTACGAAAATGGGCTCAAGCACCGCAAATGGGGTGACTCGTCCAGTGCGGCCGACACTGATATCAATATCGAGCAATGTCGTGTGTTGCTCTTCTGGAGCGAACTTCTTTGCAATTGCCCACCTCGGTGCTCGAGAGGTTGAACCAAGCACACGATGGAGCGAGAGGTCATTTACTTTGATGACCGCCCCATCAACATCAAAGTGCAAGTCATGACGTCCTTGCTCAAACGCACGACAGGTGGCCACCACCTCATCAGCGCAACCAACGACCACCACTTGGTCAGCAACGCTGAAGCCAGCTCGCTTGAGCTGGTCGAGTACTTCGCGCTGGGTGGCGGGCACCCATTGCCCAGTTGCTCCTTCGCTTGGACCTAACTGATAGGCAAAAAAGCTGAGTGGGCGCGTGGCGGTTATGGACGCATCTTTTTGTCGAAGCGAGCCAGCAGCGGCATTTCGAGGATTCACGAAAATTTTCTCCCCAGCCGCAGCTTGGCGAGCATTGAGGTCGGCGAAATCTTGTTTTGCCATGTAGATCTCGCCACGGATCTCCACCATTGCTGGAGGCGCTCCAGCCTCGCTCGACAAGTGACGAGGGATGGAGGCCAGCGTCGCAATATTGGCCGAGACGTCTTCCCCGGTCGTGCCATCACCTCGGGTTGCTCCACGCACGAGCACGCCATCTACATAGGTGAGTGACATCGCCAAGCCATCTACCTTTGGCTCACAGGTAAACGTCAATGCTTCACCTGGAACCGACTTGTCGAGTCGCTCGACCCAACTTCGCAAGTCATCGTCATCAAAAGCGTTATCGAGGCTCTGCATTGGTCGGGCATGCACCACGGGAGCGAACGAAGAATTGAGTGAACTGCCAACCACTTTGGTTGGCGAATCGTCGGTGACAAGTTCTGGGAAACGTTGTTCAAGGTCGCGAAGCTCTCGAACGAGCTTGTCGTAGGAACTGTCGGAGATCTCTGGCGCATCATCGCCGTAGTAACGGTCGTTGTGATGGGCGATTTGCGCACGAAGTTCGCGAGCTCGAGTGTGATCAGCGTTGGCCATCATCACGCAACAATGGCAGATCCGAGCACGATGTCAGGATCACTCACGTCGTAGAACGCCAAGGTCTGACCTGGAGCGACAAGCCGGGCTGGAACGTCAAGGACGACGTCGAATCCCCCGTTTGTTGGCTCCAAGGTTGCCCGCAGTGGCTTGCCGTGCGCGCTGACCTGCACAATGATTTCTTGGCTCATAGGAAGTTCGTCGCCAGTTGTCGTCACCGTTGCGGGAAGTACTTTCAAGCGACGCTGCAGTGCGTGTTCAAGCGCGTCGACTTCAATGACGTCGCGTTTTAGATCAACGCCAACGACGTAGCGTCGCTCGCCGTTCGGCCCAGCCCCAATGCCCCGTCGCTGACCAATGGTGACGAGTTGCACCGCGGGAACAGAGCCCATCTCTTTGCCGGTGGCGCGATCAATGACCGTTCCAGGACGAACGTTCAGGCGCTCTCCCAAGAACCCTTCTCGGCCTTCATCGCTTCGAATGAAGCAGACGTCTTGGCTATCAGGCTTCGTTGCAGTGCGGAGCCCAATGGCAAGGGCGCGCTCTCGAACTTCAGACTTGTTCATTTCTCCGACGGGCAGGACAAGATCGGCAATGGTTGACGCAGGCAACATCGACAAAACATAGGACTGATCTTTGAGATCATCAACGCCACGAGCGAGTTTTGGAACACCATGTCGCTCAACAATGCGAGCGTGGTGACCTGTCGCCAACTTGTCAAAGCCAAGACGACGGCACCGCTCGAGCAGCAGTTCGAACTTGACGGTCCGATTGCACTCAACGCAGGGATTTGGCGTTTTGCCGTTGGCATGGCCATCGATATAGGGCTGCACGACTGCAGCTTGGAATTCCTCGGTCAAGTTGAAAACGTGGTGCGCAATACCAAGTTGTTGCGCTACTCGTCGAGCGTCGTCAACATCTGATGCCGAACAACATCCAGAGTCAGACACCCCTCCCCAGAGCCGAAGGGTGACACCGGTGACTTGATGTCCTGCTTCAACAAGCAAGGCTGCAGCAACCGAGGAGTCAACTCCCCCAGACATGGCAATGGCGACTTCCATCTGCTCAGTCAAGCAGGCCGGTGGCAGATGTCGAACGAACCCCGCCAAGAAGGTCGAGCACCCGTCGAATAATTTCAAGTGCGTCGGCAACGTCTGTTTGAGTTGTAGTCCGGCCCAAACTAAATCGCACAATGCCTTTGCCGACTGCTTCTTCTCGCTTGAGGGCGGTAACGACATGGCTCAATTCCGTGGCGCCACTCGCACAACTTGCCCCGGCAGAAGCAGCAAGACCAGCCCGATCAAAACCAACGAGCAGTTCATCAGTCAAAAGGCCAGGAAAAGAAACGTGGGCATGGCCGGGAAGTACCCGCACGCCACTTGCGGTGACGACTGCGCCAAGCGCCACAAGACCCGAAAGAAACCCATCGCGAAGTCCGCTCACCCGAGCCACGTCGAGATCACGATCTCGCACGGCACAGCGAAGTGCAACCGCCATCGCCATGGCACCGAGGCAATCTTGCGTCCCTGCACGGCGTCCGAGTTCTTGCGCACCGCCAACGACGAGGGGATCGAGACGAACGGCTTCTTTGACAATAAGGACCCCAGTGCCTTTCAGGCCACCGAGTTTGTGGCTTGACACGGTCAAAAGGTCAACGGCACGAGTCACCTCTTGCAGATCACACCAAGGTGCTGACTGAACGGCATCACTGTGGATCACGGCATGCGCCGCATTACGGCGCACCGCCCGAGCAATGTCGACAAGGTCGTTCATCACGCCGATTTCATTGTTTGCCGTCATGATTGACACGAGGGCGACGTCGTCGCCCAGGTGCTGAGCCACCGCCTCAGCAGTGACTTCACCGTACTCATTTGGCTCCACCAGCGAGAGTTCCCCACTGCGCCCCGTGGCGCGCTCTGCTGCTTCTAAGACCGCTTTGTGTTCAATGGACGACACAACGGCGCGACCACGACCTTCTCGTCGTCCTCGCTCGAGTGTTCCCGCAACCGCCCAGTTATCCGATTCCGTCCCGCCACTAGTGAAAATGAGCTCGCCGGGAAGTGCGCCAAGAAGATGGGCAATCTCCTCGCGAGCATCATCCAAAATCGCCCGGGCTTCACGGCCTTGCCCATGCCCAGCGGAAGGATTGGCATAAGCGGTCGTGAGTAGCGGCGCAACGGCTTCAAGGACTTCAAGGCGAACGGGCGTCGCCGCAGCGTGATCGAAATACGCCACGCAGTGCTACTGGACGAACACGGTCTTGGCGTTGCAGAACTCTCGAATACCCACACTCGAAAGTTCGCGGCCATAACCCGAACGCTTGATGCCACCAAAGGGAAGCTCAGGCGTCGAGGCCACAATCGCATTCACAAAGACCATTCCCGCTTCAATGCCAGCAATTGCTCGTTCTTGTTCGAGTTGATCATTTGCCCACACCGATGCGCCAAGGCCCCACGGCGTTGCATTGGCAACTTCAATGGCATGGTCAAGGTCGCGGACTTGCTCGACCACCGCAACTGGCCCGAAGAGTTCTTCGCAACCCGCACGCATCGAAGCATCGACCTTGGTAAGCACCGTTGGTCGGTAAAAGAACCCTGGACCATCAACGACGGTCCCGCCGGCATGAACGACCGCTCCTTTGGCAATTGCATCAGCAACTTGCTCGGCAATTTCGTCACGCTGCTGGGCCGATACCAGTGGGCCGACGCCAGTTGCGGGGTCCATGGGGTCACCAACAACGAGTGCATCCATTTCAGCCGAAAAACGAGCGAGAAATTCCTCGTAACGGCTTTCAACGACCAAGAAGCGCTTTGCTGCGATGCAACTTTGTCCGTTGTTTTGCACCCGTCCCGTCACTGCCATTGGCACCGCTCGGTCGAGATCAGCCGAGTCCGCCACAATGAACGGATCCGATCCACCGAGCTCAAGTACACACTTCTTGAGCGAATGACCAGCCGCTGCTGCGACAGATTGGCCAGCTGCTTCGCTGCCAGTCAGCGTGACTGCCGCCACTCGGTCATCGCCAATGAGCGCCGCAACTCGACTTGCCGGCAAGAACAAATTGGTGAAGCAACCATCGGGGAAGCCCGCCCGCCGAAAGGCATCTTCAAGCAAAAGCGCGGCGCGCGGAACGTTTGACGCGTGCTTCAGCAATCCAACATTTCCCGCCATGAGCGCAGGTGCAGCAAAGCGAACAACCTGCCAAAGGGGGAAGTTCCAGGGCATCACCGCGAGCACCACACCGAGCGGGTCGTAGCGAACGCCCGAGCGCGACGCAGCAGAAGCAATGGCTTCTTCTTTCAGCATCTCTTCCGCGTGTTCGGCGTAGTAGCGCATGGTCATGGCGCACTTCATAACTTCGCCACGAGCTGCATTGAAGGTCTTTCCCATTTCTTCGGTCAAGACCTGGGCAATGTTGGGCAGTTCACCTTCAAAGATCTCTGCCGCCGTTCGCATCCACATCGCACGGTCTTCGAAACTTGTCGTGCGGTAGGTCAAAAACGTCTTCGCCGCGAGGGCAACTCGCGCTTCGACTTCTGATTCGGTGTGGTTCTCAAACGTTGCAACAACGTCGCCGGTGGTGGGATTGGTAGAGATGTACGCCATAACTACAGTCTGCCCGAAAGGGCTTGTCCAACTTGACGACGGTGGCAAGACGCGCACCACCACTGCATTGCTGCTCCGCCCGGCCTTTAATTCTTGGTCGCTATGTGAATCGTCTGTGCGTCGAGCACCGCGAACGGCAAGCGCCGGTTGTTGCCAGAATTATGGATTATTTCGCGCCGAAACGTGTGATCAAAGCCTTGCCGTTAGCTCCGCCATACCGACACCGTATTCATCGCTTGCGCCACCCGATCCGTTGACCTTGTAGTTCGACGTTCCTGTCATGGTGTTGCCATCAATGAGGTAGGTCGCATGCCCAAGTGGACCCGTCACCTCAAGCCTCCTACCGTCATGAGAGAGCAGGCCAATTGCGCCGATCTTTCCAGAATGAGTCTCAAAGACAATCTCCACCGCACGACCAACCTGAGAAATGATTCGCAACGTAATGTCTTCGGTCCCGGTGTGCATTGATGGATCAAGTTGGCCATGCGTCTCAAACTTGGGATGATTCTCGCCGAAGACCAGCCCCCATGACACCTCTGTTGAGGTTCCAGTCCATTCGCTCGGCAAGATTCTCGGTTCCGTTGACATATGACGACTGTAGTTGACCCACTCTCCCGCGCACATTTTTCTAAGCCACTGATGCTGATTCAAAGTCGGCACGGGACCTCGTTTGAGCAGCATTGACTTGCCCGGGTGGGTGGGGAGCAGAAGCAGAGTATTCCTAGCGAGAAGAACCAACGAGTTCAGGAAGTGCTCGCCTCAAGACTTTGCCCGTTGCGGTCATCGGGAGTTCAGGCAATTCGAAGTACTCCTTTGGTCGCTTGAACGGAGCAAGAACAAGTGCAGCGCGTTCTCGAAGTTTCGTAGCCGCACCGCTATCTCCAACAACCGCGCAGCAAACCTTTTGGCCCCAAGTTTCGTCATTGACCGAGAAGACACAGAGTTCACGAACGCCCGGCGTGCCTGTCAATGCCGCTTCGATTTCGGCAGGGTAAACATTGACGCCACCGGTGATGATGAGATCGTGACGCCGTCCGGTGAGATAGAGAAATCCATCATCATCAAGTTCACCAAGATCGCCAACGGTGCAGGCGTTGCCTCGCCATGCCTCGGCTGTTGCTGCTTCGTTGCCGAAATACTGGAAACGGGCAAAGTCGGGGACGTCACACCAAATGGTTCCCACTTGGCCGTCAATGGCCTCTATGGAAAGCGTTCGACCCTCTCGGGCTTTACCGACGGTTCCCGGGTGCTCAAGCCACTCTTGTTGGGTACAAAACGCAAATTGCGTCTCGGTTGCGCCATAGAACTCAACAATGCCTTGGCCACCGACTCGTTCCATTGCCGCATACTTGAGCGCCGGCGGACACGACGATCCTGCGTGGACGAGATAGCGCAAAGAACGAAACCGTTCCTCACGGTCAAGCTCCGGCAAGGCCAGCACTCGTTGAAGATGCGTTGGCACCATGAACGCTGTTGTTGGACCATCGTGTCGGAGGGCGTCGAGGGCCCCACTCGCATCAAAGGTCTTCGACAGCAAAACTTCAGCTCCCTGTGAGAGTGCGACCATTGGCAGCCGAATACCGACCGTGTGATGGACCGGTGAGCACATGAGAAGTCGATCGCTTGCGTCAAATTCCCACACGTCTTGCTCGTCCTCAACGACGCGCTTTGCCGTCGCTTCATCAAAAAACCCAGTTGTTACCGCTTTTGCAGCCCCCGTTGTCCCCGAGGTGAAGTGCATTGGCTTCGTCAGTGGATAGGGCGTAAGTTCGCGTTCTTGGTCGCCAAACAACGCAGCGAGTTGTGCTTCGGTTGAGATGACCAGTCGTGGATTGAGTTGTGCCAGATAGGTCTTGCGTTCAACCTCGGTGAGTCCTGGGTTGAGGACTGCTGGGAGCAGGTGCGATCGAGTGGCGCCAAGAACCGCACACAGCAACGACGCCGACCCTGAAAGGCAAAACGCCACAATGTCTCCAGCGGTGAGCCCGGCGTTGAAGAGCCCTGCTGCCGCTCGACGTTGACGTTCCTCGGCGTCATGTGCCGTCAGTAATTCATAGGGAGTAGAACGTGGCACCTTGCGAGACTAGCGAGTTGCGCTACCGCTTTTGAACGTCAAAAGGGGGCTCGATCAACGGCGAGTCCCCACGCCAACTTGAAAATAGGTTGCCGTCTCCGTCACGGTCAATGAAATGCCCTGAGCAGCAAATCGCTCAATGAGCAAGTCCGACGCCCAAAAATTCTTGACGATGGAAAATTCGCGACCATCGTCAAGGCGGCGAATCATCAACTCTTCTCCAGTGTCGGGGAGCACATGGTCCTGTGCCGTTGAACGAGGGTCGCGCCGAGAATCGACAAAGAAGACAAATCCACCCGGCGAAAGGGCGCCGGCAATCATCTCGACAAAATCATCAAGGCGCGAGCGTGGGACATGGCTGATCCAAAAACAAAACACAATGCCGTCATACGTTGCGGTGGGCAAAAAGGTAAATAAGTCCGCGTGGACGAACTCGACCTTTGCCCGCCACTTGCCAAGGCGCTGTTTGGCCACCTCAACCATCGCCAACGAGGCGTCAACTGCAGTGATTTTCTGGGCCCGAGAAGCAAGATGTGTCGTCCAAAGACCAGTTCCAGGTGCCAGCTCTAACAGGTTGGCCTGATCGAGTGGAAGTTGCTCAAGTACGGCTTGCACCTCTCGAAGTTCTGCAAACCAGGTGTTCGTTGCCTGCTCACCGCGGTCATAACGCCCGTTTCGAAAAAACCAATCGTCGTACTCGCTCGCTCGTGCGTCGTAGTAGCGAACTTGTTCGAGAACAAGGTCCGCATCTTGTACAGGTCGGTCCACCGCCAAAGCGTAACGACGAAGTGGCATGCACGAAAGGTTGCGACGTGATTGCAATCGGTAGAGATCCCGCGAAACTGAGTACGTGCCAGCTTTTTCCAACGCCAACAACCTCCTTGCGACGTCGCAGCGCATTGCAGTCCTCTCAGGTGCGGGACTTTCCACCGCATCAGGCATTCCCGACTTTCGAGGACCTCAGGGTCTTTGGACAACCAATCCCGGGGCCGAAGCACTCACCGACATTGAGACCTATGTCACTGACCAAGAAGTCCGAAAGTTGGCCTGGCAGAACCGCCTGCACTCACCAATTTGGACCGCAGCACCAAATGCCGGACATCGAGCGCTCGTCGACCTTGAGCGAAACGGACGACTGGTCGGCATTGTGACCCAAAACATTGATGGCCTTCACCAAGCAGCTGGCTCTTCTCCCGACATCGTGGTCGAAGTCCACGGCAGCGCACACCGCTCCGTCTGCTTGACCTGTCACCATGAGCAACCCATTTCGGTGGTGCTTGAGCGGGTAGAACACGGTGACGAGGACCCTCGATGCACACAGGGAGAGCCCGCATGTCAAGGCTTGCTCAAGTCAGCAACGATTTCTTTTGGTCAGCAACTACATCGTCTATCGATGCCTCGAGCAAGTGCCATCGCGCAGAACTGCGACGTGCTGTTATGCCTCGGCTCAACGCTTGGGGTCTACCCCGTTGCCTCCATTGTTCCGTTGGCAAAAGAGTCTGGCGCCAAGATCATCATCTGCAATATGGGTGCAACGAGCATGGACGAACTCGCCGACGTGAGGATCAGTGGCGATCTCGCCGAGATCTTGCCGGCATTGCTTTTTGGCTAACTATTCACCCTTGGTGCGGGGGCGCAACGCGTACCACGTCACACTGATAATGGCGACGAGTGCACCGAGAAAACCGAGTTGCTTCTTGCGTCCTTGTGATGGGGCCATGCACACAGGCTAGTGCTGCGCACCTGCGGATTGCTTCTCAGGCGTGGAGCAGGGCAGCAAAGGGACGAAGGTCGTCGCCATCTTCTGGATGCCACTGGACCGAAAGGCAGAACCGACTCGCTGGTCGCTCCATGGCTTCAATGACGGGCGCAACGCCCTCTTCTTCTACGGAATAGCCAACGGCAACGAGGCCTTCTCCTAAACGATCCACCACTTGGTGGTGGCTGCAACTCACCGTAGGGTTCTCTCCGAAAACGTCTGCCGTCTTGGTGCCAGGCGTCAGTTGGACCCGGCGTTGGGCGTACTGACCGAATCCAGGCTGGTGGTCACCATGGCCTAAAAGTTCTGGAATGTGCTGGTGGAGCGTTCCACCAAGGGCGACATTTAAGAGTTGATGACCTCGGCAAATTGCCAGAATCGGCAAATCAACCGCGAGTGCCGCGTTGAGCAGTGCGAGTTCTGCTTGGTCTCGGGCAATGCTGGTGCGGCCCAAGTGCTCGTGCGGTGGCGCTCCATAGAGCGACGGGTCCACATCGACCCCACCAATGACGACGAGTCCATCAAGTGCGGCAATCACTTCTTCGGCACCAAAGGTTGGGTCAAGGTCGCCCGTTACTGAGGGCAACAGCATCGGTCGACCCCCCGCGCGAGCAACGAGGTCGTAGTAGTTCGCCGGCGTTCCCGAAACCCATTTCTTTGACGGCCCCCATGGAACCTCTAATTGATAGGTGGTGAGGCCAATGAGTTTCGCAGTTGCCATGGCCAAAGTGTAGGACTTCGGTGTTGGACGACCTTGGTGCAGTGTGGCAACGTTGACCATGGCCAATTTGGATGAGCTCCTGCAAGCAATTCGTGATGAGCGAATCGATACCGTCATTGTCTGTTTTCCAGATCTCTACGGACGCCCAGTCGGAAAGCGCATCACCGGACCGTTTTTCATCGACACGGTGTTGACTCATGGCACCGAGTGCTGCGACTATCTCCTCGGGTCTGACATTGACCTCAACCCGTTGCCGGGCTACCAGTTCGCCAACTGGGAGCGAGGCTATGGCGATGTTGCCGCCCAACTCGACCCACAAGCAGTGTTTTTCTTGCCGTGGCACGAAAAAACCGCGTTAGTGCTCTGCGACCTGTTTACGAACGACGGCGCTCCCGTCGACGTCTCTCCTCGGGCAATTTTAAAACAGCAGTTGCAACGAGCAAAAGAACGCGGTCTTGGCTTTACCTGTGCGACCGAGCTCGAGTTCTACCTCTTCCAAGAATCCTATGAAGACGCCAACAAGCAGAATTACCAACGGTTAACGCCAAATGCTTCGTACATCGAGGACTATCAAATCCTGCAAACGTCACGCGATGAGTTCTTGCTCGGTCGCATCCGTCGAGAGATGCTTGCAGCGGGACTTCCGGTTGAAAGTTCCAAAGGCGAAGCAGGTCGCGGTCAGCATGAAGTGAACCTCACCTACAGCGATGCCTTGACGACGGCTGATCGCCATACCGTGTTCAAAAACGGCATCAAAGAAATTGCGGCCCAAGAAGGCCGAGCAGTGACCTTTATGGCCAAATGGTCAATGGATGAAGCAGGAAGTTCGTGTCATCTCCACACTGGCGTCATTGACCTCGCAACAGGTACGTCCTGCTTTGGTGATGACAACGCAGAAGATGAGCTTTCCAACATTGGCCGACAGTTCCTTGCTGGACAATTAGCTGCGGCAAAAGAACTTGCCTGGATGTGGGCCCCAACGGTGAATTCCTACCGTCGCTTCGTGCCTGATAGCTGGGCGCCTACAGCCATTGCTTGGGGTGAAGACAACCGGACCTGTGGGTTCCGCCTCGTCGGCCACGGTGAGGCTCGACGCGTCGAGAACCGTGTGCCGGGCGCAGACGCCAATCCCTATCTCGCCTTAGCAGCGGCCATTGCCGCAGGGCTCTATGGCATTGACCACCAACTCGAACTTGGCGCCGCCTACAACGGCAACGCCTACACCGCCGCGGACCTTGAGCGGATTCCGTCAACGCTGATCGATGCGCTCACCCACTTCGAACAAAGCGCCATTGCCAAAGAAGCCTTTGGTGACGCGGTGCACCACCATCTCGCAAACACCGCTCGTCAAGAGTGGTTGGCGAGCAACCGAGCGGTGACTGACTGGGAACTGCGACGGAACTTCGAACGTATCTAGACGCGAAACTGCGGCATGCCGGAATCGGCATGCCGCAGTCCTCGTCTTAGTTGTGCGGTCGACTTAGGCGTGCGCCTCAATGTCGAGTTCGAGCTTGACGTGGTGCGACACCACGAGTGAGCCGTCTTCAAGTGCGCCTTCGAACGCCACGCCGAAGTCACGACGGTCAATAGTTGCTGACGCTTCGAACCCAACGACGGTGCCACCGGCCATGTTCGCACCAGTACCGTTGTAGGTGAGGTCGAAGTCGATTTCCTTGGTCACGCCACGAAGGGTCAAGTCGGCGGTCAAGGTGTACTTGTCGCCACCTTTTGCCGTGATCTTCTTCGACACGAGAGTGAGCGTTGGGTGGTTTTCCAAGTCCAAAAAGTCAGGGCTCTTCAAGTGCCCGTCACGCATTTCATTGTGGGTCGTGATCGATGCCGCTTGCACGGTGGCGGAAACCTTTGAGTCTTCTGGGGTGGCGCCAATTTCAATGGTGCCCTCGTACTCGGTGAATGAACCGCGGACCTTTGCGGCGACGAGGTGGCGAACAGTGAAGCCGATGTTGGAGTGCACTGCGTCAACGACGTAGGTGCCGGCTGCGGGGAGGTTACTCATGATGCTCCTTCTGGAAAGTTAGTTGATTCGACAACTACTATATCTCAAGTTTCTGATTTGTCAACTATTGAAGATACTACTAACATTTCGCTATGGCCGAGCATGCCCCTCCATCGCCAAACGACCGTTGCTCGGCGTTTGTCAGCGATCAGCGCATTGTGCTTGCTGGCAATTTGCTTGCCGCCACAAACCGCCTCACGAAGGCCCTCGACCAGCACTTGCTTGCGACGACCGGGTTGAGCTTGGTCTTCTACGAAGCCCTCGTGCACGTTCGCCGAAGCCCGAACAATCGCCTGACGATGGGCGAACTTGCCGGAGAACTTGGACTAACGACCGGTGGTGCAACCCGACTCGTTGACCGACTCGTTGAACGCGAGTTCGTTGTTCGGGTGCAGTGCCCTTCTGATCGCAGAACGCTCTATATCGAAGTAACCAGTTCAGGCGCTGCCGAACTTGAGCACGCAACGACTCGGTATCTCGACGCGCTTGACTGCCTACTCATTGCTCCCGTTGCCCCAGTGCAACTTGGAGCCCTGAACGAGGCACTGAGCCAAATCGCCATCGCTCCATTTCGGCAGAGCACCAGCGATTAGCGCTTTTCGATCCACACCTCAGCGATGCGGCCGTCGAGATCAATGGGCGAGGACGCTCCAGTTCCAGGTGACGCGGTAATGGCCTCGGCCAACACTTCGCTCGCAATGAGTTCGAAGTGCTCCGAAACGTAATCTGCGCCGGTTAACCAAATAGCGATTCGGTCACTCACCTCAAGGCCGGTGGCTTTGCGAAGATCTTGAATTTGTCGAATGAGGTCTCGAGCAAGTCCACGACGTCGAAGCGGATCGGTGAGCGTGAGATCAAGGGCCACGACCTCTGCCCCATCGCGGGTGACGGCATAGGCGCCTTCACTTTTCATTCGCAGTTCGACATCGTTTGGACCAAGGTCGACAAGTTCGTCACCGAGTTGCACGGAAAACGATGCACCTTGCTCGACCGCGGCCGCAACCTCTGCACCATCGAGCGTTGCAAACGCAGCACGAAGAAGTTGTACACGGTCGCCAAGTCGGGGGCCGAGGGTCTTGAAGTTCGGCACGATTTCATACCGAAGCACTGCAGCGAGGTCGCTCGCAAGTTCAACGGCATCGACGTTCAACTCCTCTGCCACCACATCAAGCAGAGGAAGGGCAGACCCTGGCGCCAAGAACACGAGTGCTCGAGCAAGTGGCTGGCGAACTTTGACGCCAGCATCGGCACGAGAAGACCGACCAAGCGAGGTAAGACGACGAGTGACGGCCATCTGTGCTTCAAGTGCGTCATCAATTCGCCCCGGTGCTTCTCCTGGCCAATTGGCCAAGTGCACCGAATCTGTTGCTCTGGCATTGGACAATTCGCGATAGGTCGAGTCGGCCAAAAATGGGGTGAACGGCGCCATGAGGAGCGACAGTTCCAACAAAATCGTGTGCAAGGTTGCCTGCGCAGAAAGCGAATCTTCAACCGGAGCGCCAGCTTCAGTGCGCCAGAAGCGACGACGCGAGCGCCGGACGTACCAGTTCGACACGTCGTCAACGAGACGCTCAATCGCAGAGGCTGCGCCCAAGGGCTCGTAGCCCTCAAGGCCACTGGTGACTGCCGTTTTGGTTGCTTCAAGACGCGACAGTGCCCAACGATCAAGTGCTGGCCGCTCAGCCTCCGCCGGAATACGCGGGTCGCTTGGGTCAAAACCATTGAGCGAGGCATAGGTCATGAAGAACGAATAGGTGTTCCACCACGTCAGCAGGGTCATGCGCAGCGCATTGTCAATGACGTCAAAACTGACGCGAGACGACGCCCACGGCGATCCTTGCGAGAACATCCACCAGCGCAGTGCATCAGCACCACGAGTCGACAAGATCTCCCACGGGTCGATCACATTGCCCTGGGACTTGCTCATCTTCTTGCCATCAGCATCGACGATGTGGCCGAGCGACATCACGTGGCGATAGGGCGCTTCACGGCCGAGCAACGTGTTCACCGCGAGCAGCGAATAGAACCAACCACGGGTTTGGTCAATGGCTTCAGAGATGTAGTCAGCCGGGTACTGCAGCGAGTTTTCTGAACCGGCAACATGGGGATAGCCAACTTGGGCAAGGGGCATTGCTCCTGAGTCAAACCACACGTCGATAACTGGGGCGACTCGAGTTGCCGTTTCGCTGCACGTTGGGCAGGGAATCGTGACCGCATCGATGTTTGGACGATGAGGGTCAATTCCAGTGACATCAATTCCGGCAAGCGTCGACAGCTCCGCCAACGAGCCAATGCAGGTCACGTGGTTGGCGTCACATCGCCAGATCGGAAGCGGCGTACCCCAGTAGCGGTCTCGACTGAGCGCCCAGTCGACATTGTTGGCCAACCAATCACCAAAGCGACCATGCTGAATTGATGCGGGATGCCAGTCAATGCCTTCATTGGCGTTCAGCATTGTTTCTTTGAGCGTGCTCGTGGCCAGATACCAACTTGGCTTTCCCCAGTAAATGAGCGTGGTTGAGCAGCGCCAGCAATGCGGCAACGCGTGAGTGTAGGCCATGCGCTTGAGCAAACGGCCCTTGGCCTCGAGCGCGTCATTGATCGCCGAGTTTGCTTCGCGCACTTCTCGACCTTCAAGCCACGGCACTTCATTGGTGAACCTGCCATCAGGCCCAACTGGATTAAACGTTGGCAGGCCATGAAGTTTTGCTACTTGACGGTCAATCTCACCAAACGCGGGTGATTGATGGACAATCCCGGTTCCGTCTTCGGTCGTCACATAGTCCGCTGGCACCACGCGCCAGCCATCAGTTCCCGCAGCAGCAGGCAGGTCATCAAAGGGTCGCTCGTAGCGAAGACCAACGAGGTCTGCCCCACGCATGGTCTTCGTAATCTCAGCGTCCTCGCCGAGCACAGAAGCCACCAGCGCTTCTGCCACAATCACGCCATTGGCGACGGCGTAGGTGACCTCAGGATTCACTGCTGCACCGGCATTGGACAACAAGGTCCATGGCGTTGTCGTCCACACGACAAGGGCGGTGGCAGTACCAACAATGTTTGGGTCGGCATCAACAAGTGGCAGCAACACATAGGCCGACTCTTCGGTTTCATCGCTATAGACGCCGGGCTGGCCGAGTTCGTGACTCGACAGCGCCGTTCCACAGCGAGGGCAATACGGAATGACTTTCAGGTCTTCATACAGCAGGCCTTGGTCAAACATTTGCTTGAGCTGCCACCACACTGACTCGATGTAGGGCGTGTCAAAGGTCCAATAGGCACGATCTAAGTCAACCCAGTAGCCAATGCGTTCAGTAACACTTCGCCACTCTTCAACATGTTGCAGCACTGACTCTTTGCAAAGTCGCGTGAACTCGGCAATGCCAACGGTGCCTTCGATTTGGTCTTTGCCGGAAATGCCAAGGGACTTTTCGACCTGGACTTCTACGGGAAGTCCATGGGTATCCCAACCAGCACGACGCTCGACGCGATGGCCGCGCATGGTTTGAAAACGACATAACAAGTCTTTGTAGGACCGAGCCCACACGTGGTGGAGTCCCGGTCGACCATTGGCAGAAGGGGGTCCTTCGTAGAACACCCATGGAGTTGCGTCAGCTCGTTGGTCAATGGAGGCCTGGAAAATTCCATGCTCGCGCCAGCGGGCAAGCTCCGCTTCTTCCATGGCAACGAGATCAACCTCAGGTGGAACCGGGCGGAACACACGCTCTCCTTCACTTCGAGACAGTGCTCAATGGTAGGTCGCCACAACCCCTTCGCATGGCGACGGCATCCGACTAGAACAAGTAGGTGCACTCGACGAAACCACATCACCATCGTCGAACCAGCCGATTTGCGCTGACGGGACTTCTTATTGTGGTGCTCATCGCGCTCACCAATTCGAGCGCAGCAAAAGCCGCGCAAGTGCCAAACTGCCCGTGGATGGAGCCCGACGCGCAATTGCTTTCTTCCTCAGATCGCGCCGCCATGGTCGTGGCTTCAATGTCGACCAAGGAACAAATTGCGTTCCTCAATTTGGGCACGGCTCCTGATCAAGAAAACATTCTCGGAAACCAACCCGCGCACTGCATTCCTGCGCTCGTGCTTGAAGATGGACCAAACGGCAATATCAGCACCGGCAGTTATGCCCTTCCGGCGTCCATTGCCACGGCGGCGACCTTCAATCCGTCTGTTGCCCATGACTATGGCGTCGCTCTTGCGCTCGCAGCCCGGTCCAAGGGGCAAACCGCTGTTCAGGCACCAGATCTCAACTTGGCCGTGCTGCCCACTTGGGGCCGCATTGCCGAGACGTACGGCGAAGACCCATTTCTCGCTGGTCTTTTGGGCACCGCTGAGGCCCAAGCCATTGTGGACAATGGAACTGAAGTCCTCATCAAACACCTGTCGGTCTATACCCATGAGCGAAATCGAGTGGGGGCGAAAATGACCCTGGACGACCAAACTCGTCAAGAAGTCTTTGAAGCGCCGTTCCGGCGAGTCGTCGCTGCTGTTGATCCACTTGGCGTGATGTGCGCCTATGGCTCCGTAAACACCGTGGCGAACTGCGCCGATCCGTCGCTCGTCAGTCGGTATCGATCATGGGGTGGAACCGGATTCTTCCGCACTGACTTCAACGCAACCAACAACCCGGTGGGTGCTCTTTTGGCTGGCGTAACGCTGTTCAAGCCTTCCCAAGCAACTCGCCTACAAGCAGCACTTTCCGCGGGAACCCTTTCCAGCGAACTCCTTGCCACACGAGTACGCGAGGTGCTTACCGAACTCTTCGACCGTGGCCTTATGGATCACCCACCGACGATCTCTGCAACGAAAGCTGCCGCCACTGCACAAAGCGTGGCGGTCGCCACGCAAGTGGCAAATGAGTCCATGGTGCTCCTGAAGAACAATGGCGTCCTGCCACTTAGCCCAACGACGCCTTCAATTGCGATCTTGGGATCAGCGGCTGCACTCGCGCCGACCTACACGGTTGGCGGTTCCTCCTTTGTCCCGGTCAAGCAGCCCGTGAGTTTCGCCCAAGCCCTCACGACCGCAGTTGGCGCTTCTCGCACGAAGGTGCAACCAGCATTCGCTGCACAAGCACCGACCATGGTGATGGAAAAGCAGGCAAGTGTTGGTTCGGGAAAGCCCACGCTCACCTCGGCAACCTTTAGCGCACCGAGTCGCGGTCGGTACTTGGCCGAGCTGAATGCGACCTACGGCACGTCAACGGCGACCGTACGCGTCGATGGCACGAAATATGGGTCGGTTGATCTCCAAGGTGGCGATGGCATCAAGCGCTCAACCTGGGTGATGACCCTTGATGCCGGTCTGCACAAGGTCGAGGTTTCTTGGAAGTCCACTGGCACAACGCCGACCTTCAGTCTCCAAGGTGTCGAGAGTGCACTTCGCCTTGCCGCAGCTACCGCTCGACAAGTTGCGGTCCCTGTCGTGTTTGTGGCCTCGGCCTCCTCAGAAGACTACGACCACGACACCATTGGACTTCCAGGATTCCAAGACGCACTGATTCAAACCGTTGCGCTCGCTAACCCAAAGACCGTGGTCGTGGTGGAGTCCGCCAGACCCATTGCAATGCCGTGGCTTTCCCTCGTCGGCGCCGTTGTCGACACATGGCTTGTTGGCCAAATTGGCGGTAAGCCGCTGGCCAATCTTTTAACCGGTGTGGTCAACCCTTCGGGCCATCTCCCGCTCACCTTTCCCGATACCTATGCAAACAGCGTGTCGGGCGACAGTGCGACCCAAGTCCAACAAGACGGCAGTCAAGCACTGGTTGGAAATGATGGCCGTCCTTTGGCTTTCGGTATGCACTACTACCAAGCCAAACATCGTTCACCATTGTTTCCCTTTGGCTTTGGCCTGAGCTACACCACGTTTGCCGCCAAATCGCTCACGGTGAAACCTTCCGGGACGGGCTGGACGCTCAACGCACTGTTGACCAACACGGGAACCGTGGCGGGCCGGGCAGTGTTGCAGTGCTACATCACCTACCCAAGTGCGGTTGGAGAGCAGCCCCTGCAACTAAAGGCCTTTGGCTCTGCCACGTTGGCCGCTGGGGCAACGGCTCGGGTCAACCTCAACCTAGAACGCCAAAGCCTGGAAGTCATCCGAGACGGTGTGTGGTCAACGCCTCCTGGGACCTACAGCGCGAGTTGTGGGTGGACCGCGGCGGATCTGCCGCTCACATCGACGTTTACGAACTCTTGAACACCCGGTCATCAAGGCGTTCGAGTTCGTCCAAGGTGAAGTGCTCGAGTGTTGGCAGGACAAGGTCCGCAATGCCCATAAACCGGTGTTCTCGGTCCGTTGGATCTGGCACGGCGACGCAGGTCATGCGAGCGGCTTTAGCTGCGAGCACGCCGGCCGGTGCATCTTCAAACACGACACATGCCGTTGGAACAACACCAATGGTCTTGGCCGCCGTCAAAAACACTCCAGGGTTGGGCTTGCCATAGGGCTCATCTTCGGCCGAGGAAATCGTTTCAAAACGCTCCGAGAGGTCAAAGTGTTCCAAGATTCGGCGAATGAGGCGATGTGGCGTTGATGACGCCAACACCTTTGGAATCTTCAAGTCATCAAAGAGCTGAAAGGTGGAGAGCACGCCGGGCAACAAATTGCCGACTTGTTCCGCTAACTCACCCACACGATCGAGGATTTGTGCGACGACGTCTTCTTGGCTTGGCGATGGCCAAGGAGAGTCGCCATGATGCATGGCAACGACCTCGTCGACGCGCATGCCTTTGGACTTGCGGCCAGCATCATGATCAAAGGGAACCCCAAGGTCCCCAAGGATTTCAAACTCCGCTTGGTGCCAAAGCCGCTCGGTATCAACGAGCAGGCCATCCATATCGAAGATGGCAGCCCGAAGGCTTTGAAGCCCCACTAGGCGGGAAGTACAGCTTCAATCGCTGCGACGAGACCATCGTCTTCAGGGACGACGCCAGGACGGAATCGCTGCACGGTCACGCCATCTGGGTGGATGAGGAACTTCTCAAAGTTCCACTGCACATCGCCAGCTTCGCCGTCAGCATCTTGCACCGCGCACAAGACGTCGAAGAGTTCGTGGCGGCCTTCACCATTCACTTCGATCTTCTCGGTCAACGGGAAGGTGACGCCGTAGGTGGCGGAGCAGAACGTGGCGATTTCCTCTGGGGTGCCGGGCTCTTGGCCAAGGAACTGGTTGCAGGGCACACCAACAACGCTGAAGCCACGTGAACCGTAGGTCTTCTGCAATTGCTCGAGTCCTTCATACTGCGGCGTAAGGCCACACTTCGATGCGACGTTCACGAGCAGAATTGCCTTGCCAGCAAGCGGTGCAAGGCCTCCTGGGGTGCCGTCGAGGTTGGCCAGAGAAATAGAAGTAATCGTCATTTCTTCAACATAACCGCTCGCCCCACGCTCGGCCACCCATACCGGTAGCGTCAAGGCCACAAAGGAGACGCCGATGCGCGCTGTGGTGATTCATGATGGAGACCTCCTCATTGAGGAACGTCCGAACCCGGTACCTCAACCAACAGAAGTCTTGGTTGAGGTGGCCGCCGCCGGCTTAAACGGCGCCGATATCTTGCAACGACGAGGGTTCTACCCAGCCCCTGCTGGAGCGCCCGTTGATATCCCCGGACTCGAATTCGCCGGCACCGTTGTTGAACGTGGCAGCGAGGTCTCCTCACTTGCCGTTGGCACAAGAGTCATGGGCATTGTTGCTGGCGGAGCGCAGGCGACCCACTGCCTCATTGATGCCTCACATGCGCTCGTGGTTCCTGACTCGGTTGATTTCCTCTGCGCCGGTGGATTCGCCGAAGCCTTCTCAACCGCGCATGATGCACTCATCACTCAAGCCCGACTGAAGGCTGGAGATCGAGTGCTCATCTCGGGAGCGGCCGGAGGAGTCGGTACCGCGGCGATTCAGATTGCGGTGAATCTCGGCGCCACGGTGGTGGCGTCAGTTCGAGACGCCTCACGCCATGAACAAGTCGCCGGTCTCGGTGCGAGCAACGTCATTGTCCCCGAAGATGTTGGACACTACGGCCCCTATGACGTCGTGTTGGAACTCGTTGGGGCTCCAAGTTTGGATGTTGCCCTCGGCGCACTTGCAATGGGAGCACGAGTAAGTGTGATTGGCGTTGGCGCGGGTGCCAAAGTAGAGCTCAATCTGCTCGGCCTGATGGGGGCTCGAGCACAACTCACTGGCGCAACGCTAAGAGCTCGATCACGGGAAGAAAAGGCTGCGGTCGCTCAGGGCGTTCGCGAGGACCTGCTGCCGCTGTTGACGAGCGGCAAACTTCGGGTACCGATTCTTCAGAGTTTCCCGCTCAGCGACGTGGCTCATGCCTATGAGCGCTTCACCGCCGGCGGGAAACTCGGAAAAATTGTGCTGGTCACTACTTGACCAACGCGTTGTCAGCCAGGGATTGAGGCTTCGTCAACTTCGCTGGCTTCGACCAACTTGGTTGCGCCGAATTCCCAGTAGGCACGCAGCGACGCAAGTTCGTTCTTGCCTGGGACCTTCTTGTAGGTGAACACGCAGTGGACAATGGCGACATGGGTTCCGCCGGCAAGCCAGGTGTAGATAAGGCCAACGTCGGCGACTTCGTCATCACAAAGATTCGAGCTCAAGATGTCGAACTTGATCTTCTCCGATGACGCGATGACCTCGTCGTAGAACTTGCCAATTGCTGCGCGTCCGCGGTGGCCAGTTCCTTCTGGGTCAAAGGGCGACTTGCCAATTGGGTCTTGAACGACTGCATCTTCCGCGAAGATGGCCAGCCATCCCTCTTTGTCCTTTCGAGCGACAGCGGCTCTTGAGGCTGCTCCGAGTTCACGGGCGGTCAACTGCTCTTCCATGACTACTCCTTTACCTTTGCAATGACAGATTCAGCGAACCGATTCATGGCGTCCAATTTGGTCTGTAGCGACTCTGGGTCTGGACCAACGGTGTAGGGCCAACGAAATCCCACAATCACGTCGGTGACGCCAAGGTCTTCGAGTCGCTTCACCCCATCGACGCTGTAGGCATCTGCAGAAATGACATGTGTCTCAAATGGCTTGTCAAGCGTGCCGGCTTCTTCACGAAGTTGGCGCAACTCTTCGAGCAAACCTGGAAGTTCCGCCGGGTCGCCACCACCATGAAGCCAGCCATCACCAACCGTTGCCGCACGCCTGAGTGCTGCCGTTGCATGACCACCGACAAGCAGTGGAACTGGCACTGTTGGCACCGGTGCCAGCTTGATGGCGGGGACTTGGTAGATCTCTCCGTCGTAGGAGAAGAACTCTCCATCCATGAGGCCGCGCAAGATATCCATTGACTCATCCATGCGCTTGCCTCGGCGCGCCCAGGGAAGTCCAAGCATTTCGTAGTCCTCGCGCCACGGCGACGTACCAACGCCGAGCAACAGACGATTATTCGTCAAAACGGCAGTTGAGGTTGCAGACTTTGCCACGAGCACAGGGTGGCGAATCGGTAACTTCACGACGAACGTGACAAAGCGCAGTGTGGTCGTCACCATGCCAAGTGCAGGGATGAGTGTGAACGGTTCAATGAAGGGCTTACCTTCCAAGAACTCTCTCGTGCCATCAGGGTTGAAGGGGTAGGTCGACTCTGACTCTTGCGGATAGCAAATGGAGTCTGGGATCACCATGGAGTCGTATCCGGCCGCTTCAGCAGCTTGCGCGAGTGGCGCATAAAAGGTCGGATCGACCATGGACTCTGCGTAACTAAACCGCACGTGTTTCCCCCCGCCTTGTGCCGACGGCGGCTACCGTCGGCGTATGGCTCTCTATCCTGCCACCGAAGCGACCTCGGGAACCATTCTGCGTCACCCTTGTTCGCTTCGACTCGAAATCGCCAGTGAAACAAAGGTGGTGCGCCATGGCTGACACCGTTGCCCAGTTGCTGCTCGAACACAGAGAAGATCATGGACTCGGCGTCATTGACGTCGACAACACAAGGTGGTCTTGGGCACAACTCGTTGGTCGAGCCATCCGCGTTGGCGCCGTGGCCTCAGTGCTCCTTCGAGAAGAAGATCCACCCCACATTGGCGTGTTGTTGCCAAATGGCCTTGACTACCTTGACTGGTTATCGGGCGCTGCACTCATCGGCGCCACGGTGGTTGGCATTAATCCCACCCGTCGAGGTGAGCAGCTCGCCGCAGATATTCGAAGTGTCGATTGTCAGGTCATTGTCACCGACGAAGAGGGGGCGCAACTCTTAGAGGGCCTCAACCTCGACCGTGCACAGAACCGAATTGTGCGAGTGGACGATCCTGCCTACTTGGAACTGTTGGACGACGTTGATGATGACGACGTGGCGCTCGTCCTGCAACGGGCTGAACTGGTGACCAAGGACATGTTGTTTTTGTTGCTGTTCACCTCCGGCACGACCGGCACGCCAAAAGCCGTTCGCTGCACGCAGGGGCGCCTCGCCACCATTGCCGCAACTGCAGGGGCGAACTATGGCTTTGTTCGAGATGACATCTGCTACTGCCCCATGCCGCTGTTTCACGGTAACGCCATCATGGCGCTGTGGGCACCTGCACTGTGGAGCGGCGCGTCGATCGCTCCCGTTGCGAAATTTTCCGCCAGTAGGTGGCTCGCCGACGTCAAGCGAACCGGCGCCACCAAATTCACCTATGTCGGTAAAGCCATTGCCTATATCTTGGCCACCCCACCGACGGAACATGACCTCGACCACCATGTGGCAATGGGGTTTGGTACCGAAGCTTCGCTTCCCCATCGGGTGGCCTTCGCCGAACGCTTTTCGGTCCGCCTCATTGAAGGATATGGATCGTCTGAAGGTGGCATCAACGTCATCGCTACTGCTGACACCCCAGTTGGTGCGCTCGGTCCCTGCCCGCCTGGAATGGACGTTGTTGTTGTTGATCCGACGACCTTGCATGAATGCGAACGTGCGATCTTTGATGAGCACGGCAAGTTGCTCAATCCTGAGGCTGCAATTGGTGAACTCGTCAATCGCACGGGTGCGGCTCGCTTTGAGGGCTACTACGAACGTCCCGACGCCGAAGAAGAACGGCTGCGCTCTGGTTGGTACTGGTCGGGCGATCTCGCCTATCGCGATGAGGCAGGGTTTTTCCACTTTGCTGGTCGAGGCGGTGACTGGCTTCGGGTCGATTCAGAGAACATGGCGGCTGGACCCATTGAAGCCGTGCTCAACCGCTTCGGTGCTTTTGACTCTGTCCTCGTCTTTGGCGTTACCTCTCCCTTTGGTGGCGGCGAAGAAGTGATGGCGACAGTGGAACTGCAAAAGGGTGCGACCTTTGATGGTGCGGAGTTCTTCACTTGGCTTCAGGCTCAGCCAGATCTTGGGACGAAATGGGCGCCGATGTTCGTGACCATCTGCGATCAACTACCCACCACCGCTACAGGAAAACTGACCAAAGTGCCGCTCAAGGCTGTTGGCCTTGCAACCACCTCAGCGCTGTTTTGGAGTGGCCCACGAAGAACAGAGCCCTACCGGCTTGCCACCGATGCCGAGCGTGCTTTCTTCGCTGAAACCGCTCCGCTGTAGCAAAGCAGCGTTACCGCAAGCAACCAGTTGCGAAGTCGCTGATTGTGCGAAGTAGACCTACGCCCATCAGGAAACTGAAAGACACGCAGTGTTCGGCAATCCAAGTTCTGCCATCTCGCACGACGACGTGCAACCACTCCAACCTTGCCTTCACCTGTCGTCGAGCATCCCTTTCAAGCCAAACCTACCCACCGACGTGTTCTACGGCGTGGTATCGGGCGTTGGAAGGTAGGGAGCGATGGCTCGAGCCAAGTTGGCAATCGGCAAGGTCTGAAGCCAGACCATGCCAGGACCAGTGAGCTTGGCGAAGAAGAGTGATTCGGCGCCGAACAACATGTTCTTCACCCCCTTCACTCGTTCAATTTCAAATGGCATACCAGCATCGAATAGCCCAACGTGACCAGGCAGCACCCGAAGTTGTTCGCCGGGAGCCAAGTGATATTCGACGAGTTCACCGGAAAGTTCAATCCATGCCGTGCCGTAGCCACCAATGCGCTGCAAGATGAATCCTGCACCTCCGAAAAACCCCGCACCGAGTCGTTGTTGAATGCCAATATCAAGCGTCACTTGGTCGGTGGCGGCCAAGAAACCATTGCGGTGCACGAGATACTCACGGCCTGGCGCCAAGGCAATAGGGCGAATCTCACCGGGCAATTTCGTGGCGAACGCAACGGTCCCGGGTCCGCCCACGGCGTCGTAGTAGGTGAGGAACAATCCACCACCCGACACTGCTCGCTTCATGGTCCCAAGAAATCCCGATTGTCCAGCACCACCGGTTTGGGTAGTCATCTGCACAGTGGAGGTCAACCAGGACACTTCGCCGCTGTGGCTGACGACGCGCTGACCGGGTTGGAGGTCGACTTCAAGCACTGGCATCGTGGTGCCCAAAACGCGATGCCCGACACTTGTATAGGCATCAACTGCTGCAGGGTCATCAGGTGAAGGCAGACCTCCTGAAGGAGGTGGTGGGGGTGGGGGTGGGGGTGGCACCATCATCAAGGTCTCCTCAGTGGTAGGTGCAAAGAATCGTAGTTCGCAGCGCCGAAGTTTCCATGGGTATGACGCACCGCACGTTAAAACGGATCAACAAAGCGAGTGTGCGTCGGTCGCTCGTAGTTGAGCATCGCTCGATCAATCGTTTGACCCAAAACCTTCCTCGTGTCGACCGGATCGATCACATCATCGAGTTCCAAGTGTGCAGCCACATTCAGACTTCGTCCATGTTCGTAGGCCGCGGCAACCATGTGATCAAACGCCTCTGCTCGTTGCGCCTCGTCAGCAATGGCCTCAAGCTCCGCTCGAAAGCCAAGTCGAACTGCACCTTCGAGACCCATCCCGCCAAGTTCTGCTTGTGGCCACGCAACGGTCAGAAGAGGTTCAACAAAACTTCCTCCGCACATTGCCTGTGCACCGAGGCCGTAGCCACGTCGGGTGATCAGTGCCACAAACGGAACGGTCAGCGCAGCACTGGCAACGAACATGCGACTGACGTGTCGGACGAGGCCAGTTGTTTCTGCTTCAGGGCCAACCATGAAACCGGGGGTATCGACAAGACTCACGATTGGCAGCCCCCAGCTTTCAGCGAGTTGGAGAAAGTGCGCTGCTTTGTCCGCCGCATCGGCATCGATCGCGCCGGCGTTGTGGAGGGGATTGTTGGCAAGAACTGCCACGGGGCGGCCTTCAAGGCGAGCAAAAGCGGTCACCATGGCGCGGCCAAATCCAGCTCGGATTTCAAGAACCGACCCATGATCAAACAGCGCCTCAAGCACTTCGGCGACGTCATAGGCCCGTCGACGATCACTCGGAAGAACCGTTTCAAGGTCAACAACTGGCGACGCGCTCCCGTGCACCGAGCGACGCCCTGCATAGCCAAGGAGTTGCTTTGTGAGTTCGACGGCGTGGGCTTCACTGTCAGCAACGAGATCAATCGACCCTGCAGCGACGTGGACAGAAAGTGGCCCAACCTCATCGGCTCGGACCGTGCCAAGTCCGCCGCCTTCGATCATGGCCGGTCCGCCCATCCCAATTGAGGCGCCCGTAACCCCAATGGCGATGTCGCAGCAACCAAGAAGCGCAGCATTGCCAGCAAAGCAGCGTCCCGCAGCAATACCAATCGTTGGTACACGACCGGACAACTTGGCAAACGCGGCAAACGCCGTGGTGTTGAGGCCAGTAACAACCGGTGCATCGGTGTCACCGGGCCTGCCACCGCCGCCTTCAGTGAAGAACACCAGTGGGAGACGTTGGCGAGCGACCAGGTCGAACAAGCGATCTTTTTTATGATGATTGCGTTGTCCCTGCGTGCCAGCCAACACGGTTGCGTCATAGGAAAGTGCGGCAACAGCAAGACCATCAACCGTGCCAATGCCCGACACGAGACCATCTGCTGGCGTCTTTGCAATGAGTTCCGCCACTGGTCGGCGCGTGCTTTGCGCAGCGTAGGCAAATCGCCCGTATTCGACATAGCTGTCAGCGTCGAGGAGATCGTCCAAGTTCTCTCGAGCGGTTCGTAGTCCTAACGCGTGACGTTTGGCAACCGCCTCTGGTCTCGCCTCATCGCGCAGCAACGCCGCTCTCGACCGGAGTTCTTCGAGCCTTGGGGAGGTGGTTGGTCGGCGGTCATCAGCGAGTTCTTTGGCCACCTCGCCAATTCGCACCTCGGCCAAAATGCTGCCCTCGCGGACGGCTTCTCCGACAACCACCGCTACCGACGCCACCGTCCCAGAAACCTCGGAGCGAATTGCATGCTCCATCTTCATAGATTCAACGACGGCAATCACCCCGCCTTCGGCAATGACGTCACCTACTGCGGCGACAACAACAACGGTCGCTTGCATGGTCGACCTCAAGGTTTGGAACGTCGGTGCATCCACGGCCGAACCCTACCTTGCCGACCCAACCAACTCTCGAAATGAGAGAGGGTCGCCCGCCTTGGCTAGCATCGCCGTGTGCGCGGCATTCTCTCCATCTCCGGTTACGTCCCTGTCCATCGTCTCGATCGACGCGAAGTTGCAGCCCTGTTTGGCAGTGGTGGCGGAAAGGGCACTCGTGCTGTTGCCGGTCACGACGAAGACACGACCACTATGGGTGTCGAAGCGGCCCGGCTCGCCATGGCCGGCGTAGAGGTTTCCGACCTCGCCTTGTTGTTTGCTACTGGAACCCCGGCATATGCCGACAAGACCAATGCCACGGCCCTTCATGCAGCTCTCGGCCGCCCGGCTTCAGAACCCGCCTGGGACTTTGGCGGCTCTGCTCGATCTGCGGTTGGCGCACTTGGCTTCGCGCTGGCGTCTTACCCCACGACACTCGTCGTGAGCGCTGATCGTCGCGATGGACTTGCAACTTCCACCGATGAATCCGGCGGCGGAGATAGCGGCGCAGCAGTGCTCGTTGGAGAAGCAACGGACTCGGTGCCGGCACTTGCAACCCAACTCGGTGGCGCCTCGGCAACCGATGAGTTCTTGGACCGGTGGCGCGTTCCTGGCGATCGTCGTTCAAAGCAGTGGGAAGAGAAGTTTGGCGAGCAGCGCTACACCGCCCTTGCCCTCGAGGCCTACGGTCGAGCACTTCGCCAAGCAGGTCTTGAGGCATCAACGATTGATCACCTGATCGTGACGAGCATGCACACGAGAGCAGCCAAGGCAGTCGCCGGCAAACTTTCCGGCGGACGAGACATCATCGTTGACGACTTGACGCAATCCATTGGTCAAACTGCAGGCACCCACGCACTACTGCTGCTTGCGCACCTCCTTGAGTCGCTCGCTGGATCTGCAGGAGGTGCAACCATTGCCCTCGTCAACTTGGCAGACGGCGCAGATGTCGTTCTTCTCAAAACGACGCCAGAAATCGCTCACTGGGTGCCTGCCAAGCCGGTGGCCAAGCAACTGGAGCGCACCTCACCACTCCCCTATGGCAAGTTCTTGTCATGGCGCCAGATGGTAACCGTCGAGCCTCCTCGGCGCCCAGAACCCGGTCGAGTCTCGGCCACTGCCGCATGGCGCAGCGAGGAATGGAAGTTTGCCTTTGTCGGTTCAAGGGACCGCACAACTGGCACCGTCCACTTGCCACCATCACGCGTCTCTCGTGTCGGTGGTGCGGTTGACGACATGGAACCAGCACCAATGGCCAATGTGCGCGGCACGATCGTGACCTTCACCATTGACCGCATGGTCTACTCCCCAAGCCCACCGGTGGCGTTCGCCATTGTGGACTTTGACGGCGGTGGACGCTTCCCGATTGAGTTAACCGACTGCACCGCAGACCAGGTCGCCATTGGCGGTCGAGTGGAGATGACCTTCCGCAAGCTATTTACCCAAGACGACATCCACGACTACTTCTGGAAGGCCCGACTGCTTCCGGCCGAAAGCCAAGGAGACAACTAATGGCAAGTCACGGCATCAAAGACCAAGTGGCCATTGTCGGCATGGGCTGTACGCCCTTTGCTGAGCACTGGAACAAAGGACTCGACGACTTGATCGTTGACGCAGTTGAAGACACCTACAAATCAACCCGAGTGAAGAAGGCTGACGTCGACGCCTACTGGCTCGGCACCGTCCAAGGCGGCATGAGCGGTATTACCCTCGCCCGTCCGCTGCAGTTAGAAGGCAAGCCCGTCACCCGCGTCGAGAACTACTGCACGACAGGGTCAGAGGCCCTTCGTGCTGCGGCGTATGCAGTTGCCTCAGGGGCCTATGACGTGGCCATGGCCGTTGGCGTGGAAAAGGTCAAAGACTCAGGCTTTCAGGGCTTGAACGCCCAAGCACCACCGAATGATGGCACTGCTCGCACCTTGACCGCTGCGGCGATGTTCTCGATGGTCGCTCCTGCCTATGCGGCCAAGTACGGCATTGACATGGACACGATGAGCGACGTGCTCGCGCAGATTGCGGTGAAGAACCACTACAACGGTGCTCGCAACTCCCGTGCGCAATTCCGTCGAGAGATCACGGCCGAGACCTGCAAGGCTTCGCCTCGCTTGGCCGGCGGACTCGGCGTCTACGACTGCGCTGGCGTGGCAGATGGTGCAGCTGCTGCGATTGTCGTGCGCGCTGAAGACGCCTATAAGTACACCGACAAGCCACTGTTCATTAAGGCACTGGCCTTCACTGCTGGTTCAGGCGCTGGCCTCGTGGACCCTGGGTATGACTACACCCACTTCCCTGAGTGTGCCGGCGCAGCTCAAGATGCGTATGCCCAAGCTGGCATCACGAATCCTCGGACAGAACTCGCCATGGCAGAAGTCCATGACTGCTTCACCCCAACCGAGCTCGTCCTCATGGAGGACCTTGGCTTCGCTGAGCGCGGTACTGCGTGGCGCGATGTGCTCGATGGTGCCTTCGCCCTTCACGGTGACCTCCCGATCAACCCTGATGGTGGCCTCAAGAGTTTCGGCCACCCAACGGGAGCGTCTGGGCTTCGCATGATGTTTGAGTGCTGGCTGCAACTTCGCGGTGAAGCCCCTGAAGAGCGTCAAATTGCCCTCAAGTCCAACAAGGCACTCACGCACAACTTGGGTGGCTACCCCGGAGAAATGGTGTCGTTCGTCTCTGTTGTGGGAACAGAACTCGACTGAACGAAGTGCTCTTGCAGGACTCAGGGTTCGAGTCCCATTACCTCCACGGCGGATTCAACTGGACAGGGCTTGTCTCTCAATGTGGTAGGACTAGAGGCAATGTCAACTGCGTGGACAGGATGGACAATGTTTTGTAATCGAAAAATTCAAAGAGCAGCAATGGTGGTGGGTCTTGCTGCAATTTTGAAT
>CANFJV010000005.1 GCA_947447225.1 Acidimicrobiaceae bacterium | reverse complement strand
ACATGTGCGCAAGTTCGTGATTGACGACGAGTGCAACGCGCTCAATCTCGAGGTGACTTGCGGTACTTGGGTCAATGAGGAGATCTGTTTCTCGGAAGGTCACACAGCCAAGGTTCTCCATTGCGCCGGCAGCAAAGTCCGGAATGGCGACGAGATCGAGTTTGTCGCCGGGATAGGCAATGTCGAAGTAGTCAGAGAAGAACGTGAGGGAAAAGGTGGCTACTTCCATCGCCCAGTCAATGAGGTGACCCCCCTTGCCAAGGGGGTAGATCACGCGCAGCTCGGTGCCAGCGACCTCAATTGGAGCACTTGCCTCAAACGGCCCAACAACAAAGGCCACGAGATACGTCGACATCTTCATGGTGGGTGCGAACTGCACCTTCTTCGTTCCATTACCAAGGTCAGTACTCGCAACCTCTTTGGTGTTGGAAAACGCACGCAAGTGGGCGGGCACGATGAGCGTCGTGGTGTAGGTGGCTTTTAGTGACGGCTCGTCAAAACACGGAAATGCCCTCCGGGCATTGCTTGGCTCGAACTGTGTGGTGGCAATGGTGTGGGCGACACCGTCTGCATCGGTGAAGGTTGAGCGATAAAACCCATGGAGTTGGTCATTCAAAATGCCAGTGAACTCGAGTGACACTGTGGCCGGCCCTACTGGCAACTGCTGGTCGAACGCGAAGGTCAAGGTTTCATAGGTCTCGTTGGCAACCTGCGTCTTCGAGATGGCGATTTTCCCGCCAGAGGCAACCGACGCGGGACCCACGGATAGCTCAATGGCATTGAGGGAAAATTCAACAACCGATTCATTGATCTCAACGTCGATCTCAACGGACCCAGAGAACGTGGCGGCATCAAGGTCTGGCGTCAAGGTCAACCGGTAGGCAACCGGAACGATGGTCGTGCCAAGACGGTAGGGATTACTCATAGAACTCTCCGGCGCTCACCCGAGGGCCAACCCCTCGAGAGAAGGTCAATTTACCCGGTGGCCCAGTCCGCCGTGATGGTCACGTCGACGATGGGGGGAAGAACACTGCTGCGAGAATCACCAGTGCAACGGCAGCAAGAATGACGTACGTCACCCGTCCGTTGCCTTGGTCAAGATCGCAGCCATGAGCGAACCGTAGACGCAGGCCGAAATTTTTGCAACTATTGCTTACAAATGAGCGACCAGCGAAGGGTCTCTTTAGTTTGGAAAGGCTTCAGCATCAGTTTCAGTAAGTGAATCAACCAACGCCATCAAGGCCATGCTCTGGAGTGACCAGGTCTGGAGTTCACCCTTTGGTCCAGTTGGCAACTCAACCGGAGCAACCTTTGAGGCATCAACGAGATCGCGCAGTGAACAGCCCTCAATAATTGATGATGCGGCAACCGTGAATGAATGGGTGGAAATCCCGTTTTTGAATCGGATTCCAAAGATCGCCATGGCTTGTGTATAGAACTCGAGTGCCGACCGATCAATCTCGTCATAGGTTGCACTGAGCGCATCTTTGATTTCTTTGGCCGCCGTCGACTGGTTGCCTGACGCAGAAAGTGCCCACACACCAATCCAGGCACGCCACATTGGTGAGGTGCGAAGGACTTCACTTGCCGTATTTCCCGAAACACGAACTACTTCGGTCAAGCACTTGCGCCGAAGCTCTTCGGTCGACAAATCCGATTGCAGAATGATTTCGTGGACAATCGTCCTCGCCTCTGAGGTGAGATCTTCAGCTCCGCGAGTAGCAATCACTTTGAGCACTGCGGTTTGGTAGTCCTCTTGGGACTCAAAGACTCGTCGGATCACACTGGCGTGGGTGAGGCGGATTTGCTCGTGTTGCTCGAGGTAGTCAAACACTCGCTTAAACGTCAAGTGCTCGGCTCCATTTGCGAGACCGTCTTCTGCCACGATGCGCAGACCCGCCTCAACAAGGAGCGTGCGGATCTGCTCGCTGCTTCGGCGAGGACCTCGTGTGACCTTTCGAACTGGCGTCTTGTTCACCATGTTCACTACCTTACGCAAGTTCCAAGGGAAATGTTGGTAACTGAGTGCACTCATCAGTTTGCTCTCAGTAAGTGCAAGACTGCAAAGAACGAAAGGCGCACCATGGACTGCTTAATTAACGCCGCAAATTTGCGAGAAACCACCACGGAATCGCTTGATTCTCGGCCCCTAGGGGCTGGCGAGGTGCGCCTTCGGCTCGACCGTTTTGGCCTTTCGGCCAATAACATCACCTATGCCGTCATGGGCGACCTCATGCGATACTGGGACTTTTTCCCCTACGACGGCAACCTCGGCGACCAGTGGCGGAAGATGCCGGTGTGGGGCTTTGCCACTGCAACTGAGTCGCTCAGTGACGCCGTTCACGTTGGTGAGCGTGTCTTTGGCTATTTCCCCTGGTCAACCGAGCTCATTGTCACCCCAGGACGATCAGACGAGACGGGGTTCAGCGACATGGCCCTGCATCGAAGTGCGCTTCCCCACGTCTATAACCGCTACGCCAGAAATGCCACTGACCCGCTATACAGCGAACAAGGTGAAGAACTCCTCATGCTCCTTCGCCCCTTATTTACGACGTCATTCGTCGTGGTCGACTTCTTTATTGACAACGACCGCTTTGGGGCGGCAACCGCGATTGTCTCTTCCGCCTCTTCAAAGACCGCCATTGGCTCGGCGATGTTGTTGGCGGAACTCGAAGGACTAGAGGTCATTGGCCTCACGTCCGCCGCAAATGTGGAGTTCTGCCGAAGCCTTGGGTGTTACGACGAGGTGCTGACCTATGACGACGTGGACCAACTGCCAAAGTACTCAAGCGTCTACTTCGACGTTGCTGGTCGACGAGATGTCACCGCCAAGGTCCACCACCATTTGGGTGACCTTCTTGGTTGGTCCATGATCATTGGCGACACACACTGGGATGCAGCCGAAACCCCTCAAGAACACCTTCCAGGGCCAAAGCCAGAGTTGCTCTTTGCCCCAGTGCAGATTGCCAAACGTCGCACCGACTGGGGCCGTGACGGTTTTGAACAAGCCGTTGGCGCGGCATGGGAGCGGTGCTTGCCCAAGTTTGCGAACTTCATCACGATTGCTCCGGTGACTGGTCCAGGCGACATGCAACGCGCGTATGCAGAACTCGTCGACGGTCGGGTTGACCCAACGATTGGCATGATTTGCCAATTCACGGCGCCATAAGCAGCGAATCGAGATAGCGCGCCGTTTGCTCGGCAATGTGCTCTGTCGCCGCTTCACTTGGCCCATAGAGCGTGGTTGCGGCATTGACCTCTACGACAAAGGGGCCATCGTCAGTGATCACAAGGTCAACACCAGCAATCTCCAACTGAAGTGCCGCTACAGCCCCGAGCACGATCTCGGTTGCTTGCCGTGAGGGCGCCTCTGCCGGCTTTGCCGTTGCCCCACGGGACAAATTGGTCCGGAAGTCATTGGGTGCGGGTTCACGCTTCGTCCAACTGAGCACCTCTCCCCCGACCACCACTACTCGAAAGTCGGCCAGCACTTCAAGAAATGGTTGCACGAGCTCATCTGCTTCGACCGTTGACCAACCCGTTGGCAACAGCACCTCTCGGACTCGGTCGCCGCCAGAACCTCGCCTCGGCTTCACCACTGCTCGGCCAACAAAGGCTCCGTGTCGAGAAAGGGTTTGCGGGTGGGCAATGCCGTGGTCAACAAAGACGGTTGCTTGATGCAACTTGTCCGCCGCCGCCACATGGGGAGCGAGGCGATTCACGACTCGCACTCCATCTCGCTCAAAACCTTGCGCACGGACTCGTTGTGGACCAGACAGTGCTCGCAAGACCACAAGGTCAGGCTCGCACTTAACCAACGGCCCATCTGGTGCATCCCACCACATCACCGGGTCATGACCGAGTCGAAGCAACGCCTCAGCGAGTGGGTGCCCAGTTCCTTGGCGATAGCGCGCCGAGGGGCCACCTCGGTGTGCTCCTCGGCGTGGAGCGGTCAGCAGGACAACCGTGGCCATGGCTTAACTCCGAAGGCGACGGGTCCGCGACCCTGGCTGGTAATTGACGCCAGCAGTGACATCGACACGACCCAGCAGCACCTCACAGGGCGGTTCGGCCTGTTGGCAAAACGTGAGCGTTTCGTCAACACCAACCGCACGCCAAATTGGAATGCAGAGCTCATCGGTCGCCACCTCAATGGCTTCGCGCAGATCAATGCCCGCACTCGTCACGCCCTGGTCATCAGCGAGTCCACGACGACGAAGGTCGCTCCACCCTCGAGCGAGATCTGCCTCAGAGGTTCCACGTGACTTTGGTAGCCAATCGGCCTCGTATCCAAGCCAGGCATTGTGGAGAATTGACGCGGCACCGTGATCAAGTCCGTTGGTGGCAACAAGTGCCCAGTGCGTGTCGCCACGCCATTCTCGAACCGCGTTGATCGCATGCCAGCCCGACAGCACCGGATCTTGCGGTCGAGGCTGTGCTCGAAGGGCGGAGAACAACACCCGGCCTGTCCCAGAAAGATCATCGACCACCTCCCACAGCTTCGGCCCAAGTGCAGCAAGCACTGGTCCATAGGTTGGGGTGTAGGTCGACAGGCCTTCAAGCACGGCAGCATCTCGAGCAGCAGCGAAGTCGAAAAATCGACTGCGATCTCCAAGAAACTCAAACAGTCCCCGAATGCCAAGTGGCGAAATGGATCCGAACGCGCCAATAACCGCATCAGGTCCAGCTGCGGCAATCGGCGCTGCGCGTGCGGCGATGTAGCCAAGTGGCGAGGCGAATTGCTCAGGAAGTCCGAGGGACTCGTAGCGCGCAACTGCGCCCGGATCCCAGAAGATCCACCCAACAGTGGTCTGCACTGACCTCGAAACTCTGGCCGATAGTGCGAGGAGGTCGGAGTTGTCGCTGGTCACATCCCCCATCGTGCCACGGCCCACACAACTCGACCTCAATCTCGTAGCCTCAAGGTGTGGAAGAAATTGTGAGCGTTGGCACGAACAGCGCAGTGCTCGTGCGCAGTGACGAGATTGTGCACTTGGACGACCTCACGCCGAACACCGACTACCGCGTTGGTGAACTGCACTTTCGCACGTTGGACGATCTCGGCCCTCTCCTCAGCCGAGTAGTGACGATGAACGATGTGCACTTTGGCGAAACCACCTGCGGGGAGATTGAAGGGGTCATTGGCGACGCGCTTTGCGTGAACGACGGCGAGGACCCATATCCACTCACCATGAACAGATCTGCGTGCGACGACGCTCTCCAACTTTGCCCTGACGCAGTCATTGTCAAAGGCGACCTCACCAATGCCGGACGGCCGGAAGAATTCCAAGCCTTTCTCGATTGCTACGTCGGAACTTTTGGCGACAAGGTTGCCTACGTTCGCGGCAATCACGACAGTTACCACGCCGAGGGAATCGCGGACACGCAAGTGCAACTCATTGACGTACCCGGACTTCGCATTGTGCTCGTTGACACCGCACGAAGCGGCGAAGTTGGTGGTTCGCTCAGTACCGAACAACTCCACGACATTGCCGACGCGGCATCGCAAACGCGAGACACGGTGATGGTGATGGGCCATCATCCGTTAGTGCTCAACGAAGCACCAGCTGATGGACACCGCTCGCTCAACAAACGTGACTCTGAAGCGTTCATGGAGATGGCGAGTCGCCACGACAATCTGGTTGCCTATAGCGCTGGTCACACCCACCGTTGCCGGCGAGTAGTGGTGCGCGGGCGGTCAATCATTGATGTCGCGGCGGTCAAAGACTTTCCCGGTGCCTTTGCTGAGTATCAAGTGAGAGAACGTGGCATTGTCCAACTCATTCACCGAGCAAGTTCCCCAGCCGCAGTTTCTTGGGCCACTCGAACCTCCACCATGTTTGCTGGTCTTTATCGGGACTACGCCATGGGCACCCTCGCCGACCGTTCCTTTACCATTCCAAGGAGAATCCAATGAGGTACCGCACACGACTGACCATGGCACTTGTTGCTGTTGCT
Source organism: Acidimicrobiaceae bacterium (assembly GCA_947447225.1). Classification (GTDB taxonomy): domain Bacteria; phylum Actinomycetota; class Acidimicrobiia; order Acidimicrobiales; family RAAP-2; genus CAIQEU01. Next base: position 41,518 of record CANFJV010000005.1, on the reverse strand, counting down.
TTCACGTTCGTTCCACTCACAAGTAGCGGAGCAGCAAGAAATCCAGCGCTGCCGATTGCCGCAAGGACGCCAGGCGCGATTGACCCACGGGTCACCCAAGCAAACCTTTCGTCCACCATTTGCGTGGTCGGCTACACCACGCGGGTTCGCCCGTCGTACTCGTATACCCGAGCCCTCAAGATCAGCCAGCTCGCCTCTGGCTATGCCCTCGGCAATGATCGCCTGACCTCGCACTACGAAGAAGACCACTTGATCTCGCTGGAACTCGGTGGCAGTCCAACCGCTCCAGCGAACCTTTGGCCCGAGCCCTACCTCATTGCGAACGGTGCTCGCACGAAAGACACATTGGAAAACAAACTCCACCGACTGGTCTGTGCTCGAGTGGTCCCACTCGCAGTTGCGCAGCGAGCCATTGCCACGAACTGGATTACGGCCTATTCGCGCTACGTGGGCTAACGAGCGAAGTGCGAACTCACTAGGCTTTTGGAAGTGGAACCCGTGTTGACCGATGCCGAAGTTGCGCACTTTCATCGAGAAGGCTGGGTCAAAGTCGCCGGTCTCCTCGAATGCTCCGTGGCAGAACTCCAGCGTGCAGTCGATGAAGTCGCCGCACTGGCTGAAGGCGCAGAGTGCTTGCATCACTTTGAGATGACTGATTTCGGACCCGCACTCGCGAGAACCGAGCACTTCATTGCGTGCTCTGACGTACTGCGCCAAGCCTTGGTTGACGGAAAGATTCGCACTGCTGCAGGAGAACTTCTTGGGGAAGAGGCCCTGCTCTACAAAGAGAAAATCAACTACAAACTCGTCGGTGGTGCGGGATTTGCTCCCCATCAAGACAAACCGGCCTACCCATTTGTCGACAAGGTGCTCTCGGTCATGGTCGCGGTTGACGACGCCACAGTTGAAAATGGCTGCCTTCACGTTGTTGATCGTCTCCACCGAGAAGTCCTGCCACAAGATGACCGTGGCTGCATCAAAACTGAAGTAGCAACTACCCTCAACTTTCATCCAATGGTCTTGGCCGCTGGCGAGACGTTGTTCTTCGATGCACTCACGCCACACAAAAGCGCGAGCAACACGTCTGCTCTTCCCCGTCGAGCGCTGTATCCGACCTACAACGCCGCGAGTGAAGGTGATCTGCGGACCGCGTATTACGAAGAGAAACTGAAAGCCTTCGCTGCACCGGCAACGGAAGGTGTCGTGCGGCTCAGCCTCATTCAAGACTTTGAAGGACGCCCCCTATGACTGAACTTCCAACAACCGTTGGCGAACTCGTCGCACTCTACGAACAAGGTGGCGATGCGCATTATGGCGAAGACGTCACCCAACTGAGCCATGCGTTGCAGTGTGCCGCGCTCGCCACCAGAGCCGGAGCGAGCGATGCCCTCGTTGCCGCCGCACTGCTCCACGATGTTGGCCACATGATTGCAGAAGTCCAAGGCGATGTTCGCTTTGACTACGAACACGATGACGATGACCACGAAGCGCTCGGCGCTCGCGTGCTGGCGCCCATCTTTGGCCCAGCGGTGGCAAAGCCTGTTGCGCTCCACGTGACGGCCAAGCGCTGGCGTTGCACGGTTGAGCCGTCGTACTACGAGACCTTGTCGGCAACCTCCAAGGCAACGCTCATTGCCCAAGGTGGCTTATTAGATGAAGCGGCATGTCGACGTTTTGAAGCCCACCCAGGTTTTGCTGATGCAGTCTTGCTCCGCAGTTTCGATGATGCCGGCAAGCAAACCGACCTTCAACTCCTGTCGCTTGACCACTACGTGCAACTCCTTGAGTCGTTGGCATTGGCGAACCGTTAACGACGGCGGCCTCGCTTGGCCAGACGCTCACGCTGCTCAAGCCGTTCAGCAAACGCGGCTCGCTCGTCGAGTTCTTGCAAATACCGAGCGACGTAGTTGGCGTCGAGTTCACCGGATTGAACACCAGCGGCTAACGCGCAACCAGGCGTTGACCGGTGGGTGCAATCACTAAATCGGCAGGTGGCTTCGAGCTCGGTCAAGTCGGCAAAGGCCAATTCGACCCCTTCGCCTTCACCAATTGCTGCGGCTTCACGAATTCCTGGAGTGTCGATGATGGCGCCACCATGAGGAAGCGTGACGAGTTCTCGGTGCGTCGTGGTGTGGCGGCCTTGACCATCGCGCCGCACTTCAGTTGTAGCTAGATGCTCTTCACCGAGCAGCACATTGGTAAGGGTTGACTTCCCCGCTCCTGATTCGCCTAAGAGCACAACGGTTTTGCCGAGTAGGCGTGCTTTCAGCGTCTCTAAACCTTCACCGGTCGTAGCGGACACCGAGAGCACTTCTACCCCAGGCAATCCGTCTCTTGCTTCGGCAATGGTGGCATCGAGGTCGGTGGCAACATCGCTTTTGGTGAGGACAACGAGCGGCACCGCACGAGAGTCATGGGCAATGACCACCAAGGTCGCAAGGCGTTTGACGCTCAACTGTGTGTCAAGTGCACGGACCACCACAATGACGTCAACATTGGCCGCCATGACTTGGCGCTCATCTCGCCGGTAGCCCGAACGGCGGACGAGTTCGGTGCGACGTTCGAATCGATAGGTTGCGCCGTCGCTTATGGCGGCAAAGTCGCCAACGACCAAGAAGGGGTCGGCCACATTGTCGACTCGCAGGGGCCCTTCAACCGTCTCGAGTGTCGCCATCCCCCGGTCGACACGAATGACTCGGCCAAGGGTTGCCGCACCTCGTCCCGCCGCGTCCACTTCACGAAGTCGGTCGACGTCAAAGCCGAGGGACGTGAGGTCGCTCATGAACAAAAACCACTAAGAACCGTCGGCATCTTCCTTCACGCTACTTGTCACAGTGTCCGCACGGCGGAGGGGGCAATGCTGCTAGACAGAAGGCGATCGTAAGTGAAGGAGACATCTCGTGGAGTATCGCAACCTCGGTCGTTCCGGCCTCAAAGTCAGTGCCTTGAGTTTTGGTTCATGGGTCACGTTTAATACCCAACTCGACACCGGACTTGCTGCCGAATGCCTGTCGGCTGCTCGCGACGCTGGGGTGAACTTCTTCGACAATGCCGAAGGCTATGCCTCGGGTGAGTCCGAGCGCATCATGGGTAAGGCCATCTCTGACCTTGGATGGGCCCGCCACAGCTACGTCGTGTCCACCAAGCTCTACTGGGGACTCCATGACGAAGTGAACATGAAGAACACCCTTAACCGCAAGTACCTCTCCCAGGCAATTGATGGCTCCCTTGAGCGCTTCGGTCTCGACTTTGTCGACCTCGTGTTCTGCCACCGCCCAGATCCACACACCCCCATTGAAGAGACGGTGTGGGCCATGTCCGACATGGTCAGCCAAGGAAAGGCCCTTTACTGGGGAACCTCAGAGTGGTCAGCCGCCGAGATCATGGCCGCCTATGCCATTGCCGACAAGCACCACCTCCACAAGCCGCTCATGGACCAGCCGCAGTACAACTTGTTCTGGCGTGACCGCGTGGAAAAGGAATACGCCCGCCTCTACTCAGAAATTGGCCTCGGCCTCACCACCTGGTCGCCACTTGCCTCAGGTCTGCTCACGGGCAAGTACTTAAACGGCATTCCAGAAGGCAGCCGAGCCACTTTGCCTGGGTATGAGTGGTTGAAGTCAACGCTGACCGATGAGTCAAAGAATGCAAAGGTCCGCGAGATGCAGACCATTGCCAACGAACTCGGCATCACCTTGTCGCAACTGTCCATCGCGTGGTGCGTCAAGAACAAGAACGTCTCGACCGTCATCACCGGTGCGTCCACCCCTGAGCAGGTTGCGGAAAACATGTCCGCCCTCGACGCGGTGCCGCTGTTGACCAGGGAAGTTTGCGACAAGCTCGACATCATCACGCTGTTCTAACCAACGCGTCAGCCTTCGCCGTCAGCAGCCTCGATTTCTTTTCGAGAGATGCCAAGGAAGAACAACACAGCATCAAGATAAGGAACGCTTAAGGCAGTGTCGGCCGCATCTCGAACGACGGCCTTGGCGTTAAAGGCAATCCCAAGTCCAGCCGCGCCAATCATGTCAAGGTCATTCGCGCCATCGCCAATGGCAACGGTTTGGTTGACCGGCACGCCGACGTGGGCGGCAAAGTGGCGGAGCGCTTCTGCTTTGCCAGCCCGGTCAACTACTTGGCCAATGATGTTGCCCGTCAGCACGCCGTCGACCACTTCCAAGGTGTTCGCAGCGACAAGCTCAATACCAAGTGACGCCGCAATTGGGTCAATGACTTGGGTAAAGCCTCCAGAGACGATGGCGGCGACATAGCCCAAGCGCTGGAGTGTCCGAACCAGTGTTTGTGCACCTGGGGTCAGCAACGTCTCTTCGGCCACTTCATCGAGCACCGAGGCGGGTAGGCCTTTCAAGAGCCCTACACGCTCACGAAGACTCGCCTCAAAGTCGAGTTCACCAGCCATGGCTCGCTCGGTGATGGCCGCCACTGCTGCTTCGCAGCCACACTTGGCCGCAAGTGCGTCAATGACTTCCCCCTGCAGCAAGGTGGAATCTGCGTCCATGACAATCAAATGTTTGGCTCGGCGATAGAGCCCAGCTCGCTGCACGGCCACATCAATGCCGAGTTTCTTGGCTGCTCGCACGAGTCGAGAACGAAGCGCAACGGCGTCTTGGACGGCGACGGTGAGTTCATAGGCCGCCACCGGATACGAGGCCAAGTGCTGAATGCGCTCAACGGTGCCGCCCAAACTGGCAATGGCACTGAACACGCCATCGAGGGCAGAGGCGGTGATGGTTGGGCCGACAATGGTGACCACCTGCCGAGTCCCGAGTGCTTCGGCCACTGGGTCGGCATAGCGGATGGCCGTAACGGAGATTCCCGGCTCACGAGCAAGGTCGGAGGCGTCGAGCTGTTGACGAATCGCGTCCAAATCTGAGGCAGCGGGTGCGTCAATCTCGGCACACAAGAGCAATTGCCCCCGCACGGTGATCTGCTCAATATCGGTGATTGGGTGGCCAATGTCATCAAGCGCACGCCACAGCAGTGCACCAATGCCTGGGCGGTCGGTACCAGCCACCGTCACGACGATTGAAGGGGTGCTCGTCACGCTCACACACTACGACCTAGAACGCCTGCCCTAGGTACTAGGTGACTCGTGATCTACGCCATACCAACCAGCATCTGGGCTATACCTACGCACAATGCGCGCTGGCACGCCGGCAACCACACAGTGATCGGGAATGTTCCCGCGAACAACGGCTCCCGCAGCGACCACACAATGTTTGCCAATGGTTGTTCCTGGCAAAATCACGACATTGGCGCCGAGCCAAGAACCTGAACCAATCGACACCGCTGCTTCAACCGGCCACTGACGCCCGATTGGTTCATCAGGGTCAACATAGACATGGTTTTGGTCGGTGATGTAGACGTATGGTCCGGTTTGGATGTCGTCACCCAAGGTGATGGACCAGTGACCAATGATGTGGCTTCCTCGGCCAATGATGCAGCGTTCTCCAATGGAGACCACCGGGTTCGTCACCATTTGCTGGCCCGGTGCCATGCCTGCGGTTAAACAGACATTGGGGCCAACAAGGGTGCCTGCGCCTACAGAAAGACAGTGTTCGTTGTAGATCGACCCTTGCGGCCAGAGCAACGCTGCGCCCTCACCGAAGTGACCAAAGCGCTTTCCTCGCTTGTCCTTTGGTCCAATCGTTCCAAGATCAATAGCGGCAGACTTCGACCACGTCATGAGCGAACCGAGAAGGCCGCGTATTGGCTTTGGCAGTTGACGAACCCAAGTCACCCCACCACGGTAGTTCCGAGAGAAACCTTCCCTTGGCGGGGTGACGAGATGACTTAGTCCAAGCTGATGGGCTCGTCGGCATCGACGGCGAAGCCGTCTTCGCTCGACGGAGCAAGCTGCTCACGCACGCGTCCATCAATTTCGGCCATGAGCGTTGGGTTCTCGAGCAAGAAGTTCTTGACGTTCTCGCGGCCTTGACCGAGTTGCTCACCTTCATAGGTGAACCAGGCGCCAGCTTTTTTAATGAGGCCGAGCTCCACGCCAACGTCTAAGAGCGATCCTTCTTTGGAAATGCCCTTGCCGTACATGATGTCGAATTCGGCTTGCTTGAATGGCGACGCAACCTTGTTCTTCACGACCTTGGCGCGAGTGCGGTTACCCACGACATCAGTGCCATCTTTGATGGCTTCAATGCGACGAATGTCGATACGAACAGAGGAGTAGTACTTGAGTGCTTGGCCGCCGGAGGTGACTTCTGGGGAGCCGTAGATCACGCCGATCTTCTGGCGAAGCTGGTTGATGAAGATGAGGATCGTCTGGGACTTCGACAAGTTCGCGGTGATCTTGCGAAGGGCTTGAGACATAAGACGTGCTTGGAGGCCAACGTGCGAGTCACCCATGTCGCCTTCGATTTCAGCCTTTGGCGTCAACGCTGCGACCGAGTCGACCACGATCACGTCGAGCGCACCGGAGCGAATCAGCATGTCGGTGATCTCAAGCGCCTGCTCGCCGGTGTCGGGTTGCGAGATGAGCAGATCATCAACCGCCACACCAATCGCACGGGCGTAGAGCGGGTCGAGCGCGTGTTCAGCGTCGACATAAGCGGCACGGCCACCAAGACGCTGGGCTTCGGCCACGACGTGCATGGCAAGCGTCGACTTACCCGAAGCTTCTGGACCATAGATCTCGACAATGCGTCCACGAGGAAGGCCGCCAATGCCGAGGGCGAGGTCGAGGGCGAGCGAACCGGTCGGAATCGACTCCACGTTCATGTGGAGGTTCTCTCCAAGTCGCATGATCGAGCCCTTACCGAACTGCTTCTCGATCTGTCCGAGCGCAATGTCGAGCGCCTTGTCCTTGTCGTCAACCATGGTGGTTCCTCTCTTGTGCCTGGCGGCCCCACGAACGGTAACGAGGGGGTGTGCCGCGAACTTCGCTGAACTGCGTTGTCTCACCATAACCGAACAGACGTTCGTGTTCGACGATGGTCACGGTTTCCCCAAAATCCAGCCTTCTTCTCCGATAATTTCCTCAAGTTCTTGTGGCGTGAAGGTTGCCCATGACGGTGGAGCGAACAGTTCTGTCCACTTGGTTGGACTGAGTCGACCGAGGAACTGCGCGGTCGTTGCAACTTGCCACGCATCACGAATCACATGGGTTTGCTCGCCAGTAGCGAACATTGATGGCCACACTTCTGCCAAGACCACGGTGCCACCTTGTTCATGTAAGTGATGGGGCTCAAATGGCCAAAGCGTTGCCGAACGTTCGCTGCGTCGAAGTGCCTCCAAGAGGGGAAGGCCCATCAGCACTTGCGAACCAACGGCACCAGCACCAAGAAGTTGCCAGTTGCTCTTCACGCGAAGGTCTCGTTCGGTGTGGCGAAAGTCGCGAAGTTCATTTCGTTCAAGCCCTGGTGGAGCAGTTTTCGTGGGCGAGAGCGAAGGAAAACTCTGGGTTCTTGGATGGCCCCAAAACAGAGCGGTCCGAGTGCGCGCATTAATCATGTTGGCGACGGCAAAGCGGTTGTTGGCATTCGTTGGTGCATCCGAAATGAGTGAAGCCGTGATCGACAACACCTGTTCGAATCGAGTTCTTTCACAGTCGCCCTTGCTGAATGCGCTTTGCAAAAGGTTTGCGTAGCCAGCGGGATAGCCAAACGAAAAATCAAACCCACACACGACGTGGCGGCCCATGTTGCTCAACGTGGCGAGCTGTTGACGTAGCCACTGAAGCGCCGCAGTTCTCGTGGCGAGGTTTTCAATCGCCTTCAGCTCGAAAGTCTCCCCAGTGGCAACGTGGGCAATCCAAATACTGTCGCGTCCACGTTTCGGCGATGCGGCAGCACTCCAGTCGACGATGACCACGTCATCGACACGAAGTTCACTCAATCGAACGCCCGTCGCAAGATGTCGAGTGCACTGATGGCGCTGTACTGACGAATGCGAGCCCGGTCACCGGGTAGTTGCAATCGCTCGGCGAAAGGTGCTTTGCCGGGGACAACAATGCCGACAAACACCGTGCCGACCTCGTGGCCATCTTGAGGGTCAGGACCGGCAACGCCAGTCACTGACACCGCGCAGTCGGCGTTCAATACCGACGCTGCCCCGCTTGCCATCGCAATTGCGGCCTCAGCGCTGACCACCGGACCATTTGGTACACCAAGCACATCAAACTTGACTTGGCTTGCATACGAAACAACGCCGCCTTTGAACCACGTACTTGCACCAACGACGTCAACAAGGCGACTCGCGATAATGCCGCCAGTCACGGACTCAGCCACGCCAAGGGTGAGCGAGCGTTGGCGAAGCAAATTGGCAATGGCGTCTTCCATGGTCTCGTCATCAACACCAAAGATGATGTCGCCAAATCGATCCGCCAGAACGCTACGAACTTCTCGTTCTTCTTCAGCCAACAACTGTGCGGCGTGGTCGGCGTCTTGGCCCTTCACCGTGATGCGAACTTTGATGCCCTCAATGCCGCTGGCCAAAAACGCGATGGTGACGGGAAGATGGCCTTCTGCGAGTGCAGCAAAGCGGCCATCTAAGGCTTCGGCCAGTCCCGACTCAGACGTGCCCCACGTGCGCAGCACCTTGGAGGTAATGGTGGCTGTCATGCCTTCGTCAGCGAGTCGTGCCTTCAGTTCAGGAGCAATTGCCCGTTCAAACATTTCCGACATCTCATAAGGGACACCAGGAACCGCAAAGACCACTTTGTTGCCTACGGGACAGATGAGGCCAGGTGCCGTGCCACGAACTTGGGAAATGATCGAGGCGCCCATTGGCACATCGCCTTGGCGGGCATTGTTCGCCGCCATGGTTCGCCCTCGAGCATTGAAGAAGCTCGCGATCTTCTCCACCAGTGCTTCATCTCGAACAAGCGCAACACCCATGACTTCAGCAATGGCTTCTCGAGTGATGTCATCTTGGGTTGGCCCAAGGCCGCCACAAACAATGACGCCATCAGACCTCGCAAGTGCCGTGCGTAGGGCTCGAACAATCCGTGCGTGATTGTCGCCGACGACTTGATGGAAGTGACTGTCAACGCCGATAGCGGCCATCTCTTGGCCAAGCCACGCGGCATTGGTATTGGCAATTTGCCCGAGCAAGAGCTCGGTGCCAACGGCTAGGACTTCAACCCTCACGTCGCCGCCAATCGACGACCATCAACGATGTACTGCCCAAAGGTCGTGACAGTGAGCACTGCTGCGGCCCAAACCGTTGCCACATGGAGCCAGTGGAGATTGGCCGTTGGCGGCAAGCACACAAAGGCAATGGCGAAATCTTGGACAAAGGTCTTCCACTTGGCCGATTGGCGTGCCGGAATAGAAATGCCATCGCGCGCCACGACCGAGCGATAGACCGTCATCGCGACTTCACGAAGACCAATGATGATGATTGGTAACCACGGCAACTTGCCTTCAGACGCCACGGCAATGAAACAACCCATAATGACGACTTTGTCAATCAGTGGGTCAAGAAATGCTCCTGAGCGCGTCGCGCCTTGACGGCGAGCGACCACGCCGTCAATGCCATCGGAGAACGCAACGATCGCGCCAATAACTGCAGTCAGCCAAGTGGCGCCTTCATGAATGAACAAATAGATGAAATACGGCGTGAGCAGGAGGCGTCCAACCGTGATGGCATTCGCCGGCGTCATGATTGCCGTTGGTCCATAGGTGGTTTGCTTCTGGGTCGTCATGCGTCGGTCCCCCCAACCAAAACGGCTTCAAGATCGGTGCCCATTGCGGCCACGATTTCCACGTCCACCATGGTGCCAGCCGCAATCGACATCGGAACGGAAATGATTCCATCAATTTCTGGAGCTTCTCGGGTTGAGCGAGCTTGACCAGGCTTGTCAACGAGCACCGTCATGGTCTGGCCAATGAGCTCATCGCGAAGTTCAAACGTGATCGCGTCCTGCAGCTCGCGTACTTCTCGAAGACGCTCGGCCACGAGGTCAGGTTCAACCTGGTCTTCGAGGTCGGCTGCATAGGTGCCTTCTTCGGCCGAGTACGGAAAGAATCCTGCCCAGTCGAGACGTGCTTGTTCAATGAACGAGAGCAGCGCGTCATGATCCGCTTCAGTTTCACCGGGGTATCCAACGATGAAACTCGATCGAAACGCGGCATCAGGAGCCATTTCACGAATCATGGCAATGCGCTCTAAGAACTTGTCGCCATCACCAAAGCGGCGCATGCGCTTCAGCATTGGCCGCGTGACGTGCTGAAGCGAGAGGTCAAAGTAAGGAACTTCGGCTTCAAGCATTGCTTCAATCAACGTTGGGGTGAGGCCCGATGGGTACAAATACAACAGTCGAACCCATTCAACGGAACCTTTGAGCGCCTTTAAGACTTCAACAATTGGCTGCTCACCGGCTTTGGCCGCACGAGAAAAATCATCAGGGTCGCCTTCGCGACCACTACTTCGGTCCCGCCCAAATGAGGCCAAATCTTGGGCAATGAGCACGACCTCGCGAAGTGGCACTTCGCTTCCTGTCTTTAGTGACTCGACTTCTGCCAGCAACGACTCAACGGTGCGAGACCGCTGAGGACCGCGGAAGCTTGGGATCGCACAGAAACCGCAAATTCGGTCACAGCCCTCTGCAACTTTCAAATACGCCCAGGGCGTTGAACTTGGCGTGCGGGGAAGTTCCAGCAATTCGCTCGTTCGAACCGAGTGGCTTCTTTTTCCAAGCGACACAGGCACCGACGCGGTCAGTGATTCACCGAAACCTGCGACCAAGTCAACTTCGGGCAGCGCTTCAGCCAACTCATCGCCATAGCGCTCAGCCATGCAGCCAGTAACGACGAGGCGACTCGCATCGTGCTTTCGGTCCGCTAGGTCCAAGATGACATCGATTGATTCTTGGCGTGCTTCGTCAATGAACGCACAGGTGTTGACCACAACAAGGTCTGCACCTTCAGGAGAATCGGCAGCCCGGTAGCCATCACGAAGCAGTTGACCCGTGACTTTGTCCGAATCCACGTGATTCTTTGGGCAACCGAGGGTCTCGACCCAGTACGTCTTTGCCATCACCAGCACCCCACAGCGGGACGCGACAAGACGAGGCAATTGAACAGATTCATGGTGCTTCCAACCTACAAGCCTTGAGAAGGGCATCTGGTGGAAACGAACGACTTCTTGGAACCTGGTTGCGTCGAGCCGTTCACGAGTGAACGGCCGACACCACCTCTGGCGGAGAGACAGGGATTTGAACCCTGGGTCCGTCTTTCAACAGACAACTCATTAGCAGTGAGTCCGATTCGGCCGCTCTCGCACCTCTCCTGGCGTTTCGTTGGCCACTTGCGTGCCAATTTCTCGTGGCAGCACTCTTGGAAACGACGCTCTTTCATGGTAGCGGATAACTGAAAGCAGTCGACGAGACGGGCGCTTGACCTTCTCGGCGACATGGAGCGCCTCCGTCTTCAAGGGAAACTCCCTTCGCGGCGTCACACCCAAAGGTTCGTGGACAGCCTTCACGGCGCCTCATATTGCATCTCCACATGGGTCGTCAAGAGATAAGCCGAGGCCACCTATGCTGCAATGCCCATGCTTGGCGCAGACACTCCATTGATGCACTTCGACGACGTGTCCGTCGTCTTTGGTGGCCTCCATGCGCTCTCGAACGTCAATTTTTCCGTCAACAGTGGTGAAATTGTTGGCCTCATTGGCCCAAACGGTGCCGGGAAGACGACGGCGTTCAACGCGGCATGTGGTTTTGTTGAACCAACGACCGGAACAGTCACGTTTCCTGGCCTTGGCAAGGCGACACTCAAACCTCATGACTTGGCCGAAGCAGGCGTTGCCCGCACCCTTCAAGGCGTTGGGCTCTTTCCCAACCTCACGGTGCTCGAGAATGTGATTGCTGGCGGCCAAAGCAAGCCGGGCGGCGGACTGCTTCAAGGAATCTTTGGCTTTGCTCGTGGCTCAAAGGCCGAGAAGGCACTGAAAGCAGAGGCGTTTGCCAATCTTGAGCGACTCGACGTTGCTGACGTGGCCATGCAACTTCCAGGCGCAATCCCCTACGGGACCGCCAAGAAGGTGGCCGTTGCTCGGGCCCTCATGCAGTCGCCAAAGTTGCTCTTGCTTGACGAGCCGGCATCTGGTCTTGATGAGCGCGAACTCGATGAGTTTGCTCAGCTCATTGCAGGGCTGCGTCAAAACATGGGCGTCTTGCTCGTTGAGCACAACATGGACTTCGTCATGGAACTAGTGGACCGCTTGGTCGTGCTGAACTTCGGAAAAGTGATTGCCGAAGGCACGCCAAAAGTCGTGCGACAAAACGAAGAAGTCCTCGCTGCGTATCTCGGAGTGGACGAATGATCTCCGTTTCGCAGTTATCGGTTTCTTTTGGGGCAATTCACGCCTTGACCGGCGTATCCTTTGATGCCGCCAACGGCAAGATCACTGCCATTTTGGGTGCCAACGGCGCTGGCAAAACGACGCTACTTCGCACCATTACTGGTCTCGAAGAAGCAGCCTCTGGCGACATCACCCTTGACGGCGAATCACTGCTCAAAAAGCGCACCGAAGATATTGCTCGTGCCGGCGTTGGCCATGTCCCAGAAGGACGAGGCGTGATTGCTGAATTCACCGTGCTCGAGAACCTCCGACTCGGCTCACTTGCCGCCAAGGTGAACTTCCAAGAGGGCATCGCCGAACAGTTTGAACTGTTCCCTGTTCTTGGAGAACGTCGTCATCAGCACGCAGCGACCTTGTCAGGTGGCGAACGCCAGATGTTGGCGATGGCTCGTGCCCTCATTGCCAAGCCGACCGTGCTGCTGCTTGATGAACCCTCGCTCGGACTCGCACCACTTGTCACCGCGGAAATGATGGCGACAATTTCGGAGCTTTGCGCCAAACAAAACTTGACCGTGTTGCTGGTGGAACAAAACGCAAAGAGTGCGCTGAAGGTTGCCCACGATGCGGTGGTCTTGCACCTTGGAAAGGTCGTGGCCTCGGCATCGGCACAAGAAGTGGCCGGTGATGAGCGACTGCGCCAGTACTACCTCGGGTTGGCGGAACAATGACCTGGTTGAGCAGTGGATTCATGAGTGACGTGTTCTTAGGCATCACCAACGGCGTGCTCTACGGGTTGATTGCATTGAGCCTCGTGATTGTTTGGCGCTCGACGTCAATTCTCAACTTCGCCCAAGGGGCAATGGCAATGTTCGCTGCCTATGTCGGCATGACGATGTCGAGTCATGGACTCAACTTCTGGGCCTGCTTCGCCATTGCCATTGCTGCAGGTTTCGCTCTTGGTGGCCTGACCGAGCGAGTCCTCGTTCGCCCCCTCTACAAGCGACCAGAAATCAACTCGATCGTGGTCATGGTTGGGTTCTTAGGACTTCTTGAAAGTGCTGCGGCAGCGATTTGGTCAACTGCTCCGCGCACCTTGGAGAGCCCGTTCTCGCAGATTTACTTCCAGCACCACGGCTCGACGATTCTGCTGTCACCATTTGCGCTGTTTCAAATCATCGCTGCGCTCGTCATTATGACCGCTGTTGGTGCGATCTTTCGCTACACAAACCTTGGACTCCAGCTCCGAGCAGCTGCGCTTGCCCCTGAAGTTGCTCGCTTGCTCGGTGTTCGAGTGAACCGCCTCCTCACCTTTGGTTGGATGCTGTCGAGTGCAGCGGGCGTGGTCGCAGCCGTGGTCATTTCATCGAGTGGATCAATTGGCCTGTCACCAACGATCATGGATGGCTTCTTTGTCTTCGGTTTCATTGCTGCTGCCGTTGGTGGACTCGAGAGCCCACTCGGTGCGGTCGTGGCCGGCCTCATGATTGGACTCGTCCAGCAATTCCTCCAGGACTATGCCCCATCAGGCATCTCCTCGTTTGCCCCAGTCATCATTTTGGTCGTTGCACTCATGATCCGTCCTCAAGGGCTGTTTTCGACCACGAAGGCTCGGCGAGTATGAGCAAACTCACCACGTTCTCCGACGCCCGACCAACAACGACTCGCTTCATCAAGGCCACAGTTGCGACAATTCTCGTAGCGCTCATTGCCGGCTACGTGCTCACGCCCTCAACCGACATCTACATCGCCACTGCTGCAGCTATGGCGGTCTCGGTGATGGGGCTCTCCATCTTGACCGGCTTTTCCGGTCAAGTCTCCATTGGTAACGCAGGGTTTATGGCCATTGGCGCCTACACCACTGCGATCTGGGCAAATCACCATGAGCACTTTCCCATCGTGCTGAGCCTTGTTGGTTCAATGGCAGTTGGCGCACTTGGAGGCATTGCGCTCGGACTTCCCGCAACTCGCCTGCGCGGTCCATACCTTGCGGGCATGACGCTCGCCTTTGGGTACGTCATGACACCTTTTATCCAGTCGCTTGGGAGTTGGACCGGCGGATCTGGTGGCCTTTACTTTCCCGTTCTTGTGACCCCAACTTGGTTCACCTCACTCGTTGGAGAGAGTGAAAACCTGATTGGGGCAAACGCCCGGTATCAGGCCGTGCTTTCAGTGCTGGTGGCTGGCATTGCACTGTTTTTTGCTGCCAACTTGTCAAACAGTCGGGTCGGTCGAGCGATGCGACTTGTGCGAGATGACGATGTTGCAGCAGAACTCGTTGGCGTCAACTTGGCCCAAACCCGCGTCACCGCGTTTGCTGCTTCTGCTGCCTTGGCCGCACTTGGTGGGTCGCTGCTGGCCCTCGTTGCTGGTGCAGCTACGTCATCTACCTATGGCGTGGCATTGTCGATTGAATTGCTCTCACTCCTCGTGCTTGGCGGAATGGGCTCGATCAGTGGAGCGATCATTGCCGGAATCTTGGCCGCCTACACCGACCTGATCATGACGAAAATCAATTCATTGACCGGCATTGACCCCTTCTCCAACTTGGGCGCAAATATGAAGGGCATCATTTTCGGTGTCGTGCTCATCACCATGATGCTCGCCGCACCCCGTGGACTTGTTGGTCTCGCAACGACGCTTGCCGCCAAGGCTCGACGCCTCCGTAGCGGCGCAAACTAACCCTCCGCGCACCCTCTCAGGATGCTGCAGTTGGGTGTAGTCGCAGCGAAATTCGACCGTTACGCTTCACCTGCACACTTCTAAGAAAGGAACACATGCGCACCATCATTCGCAAGAGCGTTGCCGCAGCAGTCGCAGCCTCTACTGCACTCGGCGTCGGAGGAATTTCTGCAGTCTCCGCAGGGGCCTCAGGCTCTGACGGCGTCACGAACAACCAAATCACCATCGGTGCGACGGTTCCACTGTCCGGCATTGCTTCGGCTGGATACTCCGACGTGGCCAAGGCCGCGAACGCGGTGTTCAAGTACGTGAACGCCAAAGGTGGCGTCAACGGCCGCAAGATCAACTTCATCATCAAAGATGACTGCTATGGCGTCCCTGGTTTTGGCTGCACCGGCACCCCAAACACCGTGACCCAAACCAATGCGTTGCTCAACACCCCAGGTGGCATTTTCGCAACGGTTGGCTCGCTCGGCACCGACACCCAAGACTCAGTTCGCAACTTGCTGAAGAGCAGCGGCGTTCCACAACTCTTCGTCAACTCGGGCTCGAAGGACTGGGACAACCCTGGCACCTACCCATCGCTGTTTGGATGGCAGACCGACTACGTGGCTGAAGGCAAGATCTTCGCCAACTACATCAAGACCAACTTCAAGGGCAAGAAGGTCGGCTTCATTGGTCAAGACGACGACTTCGGTCGCAACGGTCTTCTCGGCCTGCAGCGTGGCGGCTTGTCGATTCCAAACATGGGAACCGGCGACTCGCTTGGCTACAACGTCGGCGACATCATCTTCAGTGACCCTTTTGTCTCGAAGTTGACCCAGCTCAAGAACGATGGTGTGAAGGTTGTTGTCCTCGACACCATTCCTCAGGCCACCAAGAAGGTCTTGGATGACGCGAAGAAGTTGAAGTTCGCGGCACAGTTCATCATCTCTGGTGTTGGTTCAGATCCACAGACCGTCAACAACAAGAACGAAGTTGGCGCACTCTCCATGACCTTCTTTGCCGCAACTGGCGACACGAAGAACTCGTGGAACAAGTGGACGAGCAAGGTGCTGTTGGCTGACAAGGCCGACTTCCCGAAGTTCAAGTCCTCGACCATCTTGACCGGCAACATGCAGTACGGCGCCGGTTGGGCCGTGACCTTCTTGCAGTTGGTGAAGGCCATGGGGTCAAACGTGACGCAGGCCAACGCGGTGTCTACCTTGGAAACACAGGGCTCAACCTTTGCCACCCCAGCCATCACCAAGCTTGCCTACTCGGCGTCGAATCACCAAGGCCTCATGGGAGGCATCATGGTGACGGTGAAGTCAACAACGTCGACGACGCCGGTCAAGAACGCAAAGGTCTACACCACGACCGATGCTGACGGCACACCGCTGGTTGCCAAGACTCCAGTCAACGCACCAGTTCCTGCCTGGCTCAGCTAGTTCCACGGCAGCAGTAACGCTCAAGAACCCCCGCCGGGAAACCGGCGGGGGTTCTTTGCATCACGAACGATGGTGCACACTGGGCGCGCGTACGGCGAGCGAGCACCCTGCCATCGAGACTTTTGCAGGGCGCGGACGTTTCGATCAGCATTGGGCAGTAACCTGACATCGCACCGTTTCACGATTTGGAGACTCACATGCGGAAACTTCACACTCTTTTGGCCAGCGCTTCACTAGCTGGATCACTGCTCGTTTCGGGCAGTGTTGCCAACGCTGCGACCAAGGCCCCGGCCAAGGCGCCATCAGCAGCTGCTGCGTGCGTGACGGCTCATGCCTCGTCACTGCACGCGTCAAAGACGCTCACGATTGCCACGGACAACCCGGTCTATGAACCATGGTTCTCCAACAACAAGCCAACCAATGGCAAGGGCTATGAATCCGCCTTTGCCTACGCACTTGCCACCGAACTTGGTTTCACGGCCAAGCAGGTCAAGTGGGTCACCGTTCCTTTTGACTCCTCCTACCAGCCAGGGCCAAAGGCCTTTGACTTTGACTTGAACGAGGTTTCCTACACCGATGCTCGTGCGCAGGTGGTGTCTTTCTCGAAGAGCTACTACGACGTCACGCAGTCGATCATTGCGCTCAAGTCCAACCGTATTGTGAAGCACCACACCTCGGCAGACTTGAAGACCTACCGCTATGGTGACCAAATCGGCACGACCGGTTACGACTACATCGTGAACAACTTGAAGCCGACAAAGACCCCAAGCGTCTACAACACCTTGGAAGACGCCGTGCTGGCACTCAAGGCCAAGCAGATTGACGCCATTGTGGTCGACACCCCAACGGGTCAGTACATGGCTTCTGACTGGAGCGGCGAGTTCAAGAAAGGAACCGCAACTCAAGTTGGTCAGTTCCCAACGACTGGTGAGCACTTTGGTGCACTGTTCCAAAAGGACAGCCCACTGGTTGCTTGCGTCAACCTCGGTATTGACCAGTTGAACGCAAAGAAGACCCTGAAGACGCTGCAGGCCAAGTACCTCGGCATCTACAACAAGGTCGCAAAGATCAAGCCGTAGTTCGTGGACGAACCTCGAACGACCAAGGTCGCCAACCAACACCCTCCAAGGCTCACAAAGCCTCGGGGGGTGTTGTGGCGAGTAACGAGAACTCGGCCTCGCCTACTTTCACTTGCATCAGTGGCGGTGTTGTTTTTCCTTGTGGTGCTTATCTTCGTTCTGTCACCTGGGGCACGAGTCTTTGCCCACACCTTCCTTAACCCGCACTACATGAAGATCGCCTTGCTTGGCGATCCTTCCCACAACATCACCCCCATGTGGCAGGCATTCCTCAAAAACGTGCTGTTGTGCGTCGTGGCAGAGCCCTTGGTGCTGCTTCTTGCGCTTCCTGTCGCGCTTGTTCGCAATACGAAATCACCACTACTTGCTGGCCCGCGAGCAGCGCTCACGGTCTACGTCGACTTTGCCCGAGGCGTCCCACTCATTTTGGTGGTGTTGGCCGTCTACTTCGGCTTTCCCATCCTCGGCATTCCCTTCATCTCGTCGCGAACGTGGTTTCAATACGGACTGTTCTGTCTCGTGTTTTGCTATGGCGCGTATGTGTCGGAGGTCTACCGAGCTGGGGTGCAGTCCGTGCCGTTCTCCCAGTTTCTTGCCGGTCGAGCCATTGGCCTGTCTGAATTACAACTACTGCGATTTGTCACGATCCCCCAAGCCCTTCGCATTGTGGTGGCGCCGCTCATTAATGACTTTGTTTCGCTCCAAAAAGACACCGCCATCATTGGCATTGGTGCAGGGGTTATTGAACTGCTGAAGGCAGCCCAGATCAATCAAGGCGTGTTCTTTAATGACTCGAGCTACGCCGTGGCGGGCTTGTTGTTCTTGTCCATCTGTGTGCCCCTCACTCGAGTGGCCGACCGGCTCCAAGCCAATGACATGCGGGCTCGACTTGCCGGGAGCCAGTCATGACCGCGGTGTTGGAACTCAACAATCTCACCAAGTCCTTCGGCGACAACCTCGTCCTTGACGGTGTCTCACTTCGCGTTGAGGCCCATGAAGTGGTGTGCCTCATTGGTGCATCTGGTTCAGGAAAATCCACCTTGCTTCGCTGCTGCAATCTGCTTGAACCAGCTACGAGCGGCACGATTTCACTGTTCGGCGTTGACCTTGGTGGCGACGAGGTTCGCGGCGAACTTGTTCGTCGCGAAGTGGGCATTGTCTTCCAGAGTTTCAATCTCTTCCCGCACCGAACCGTGCTCGACAACATCACAATGGGACCTCGCCGTGCGCTCAAGGTCTCAAAACACGCAGCCGAACGAAAAGCGCTTGAGCTGCTCGAGCGCTTTGGTTTGGCCGAAAAGGCGAATGACTTTCCTGATCGACTGTCTGGTGGTCAGCAGCAACGTGTTGCCATCCTTCGAGCACTCGCCATGGATCCACGACTGTTGTTGCTTGATGAAATCACGAGTGCCCTTGACCCAGCACTTGTGGCAGAGGTGTTGGACCTCGTGCGTGAACTCGCCGCCTCGGGGATGCCCATGCTGCTCGCCACTCACGAAATTGAATTCGCTCGAGATGTGGCAACCACCGTGGTGTTCTTAGAAGCCGGTCGTATTGTTGAATCTGGACCACCACGTGAAGTCCTCGTCGCCCCACGCGACCCAAGAACAGCCGCGTTTTTGCGTCGTTACTTGGCCGGCGACGAGACGAGCGGTTGAACCTCGTCCAACCGACTGAACAGTTGCAACACTGATCGGTCGCGGTCATAGGTGACGAGTTGACGCGCCTCATCAACGCTCACCCAACGAAGCTCAGATACTTCGTCGTTGGCGGCGAACGCACCACCGGTCATCTCCATCAACCAGTAGATAACGACCTTTGGGCGATCTTTGCGGTCGACATAGTTGACAAATCCGACATAGGTGCCGAGTTTGCAGTGCAGTCCCGTCTCTTCGAAGACTTCGCGAATGGCAGCTTCTTCAAAGGTTTCTGCCCCTTGCAACTTGCCCTTTGGGAAGGACCAGTCAACCCGGTAGGGGCGGTAACACACGACGACTTCGACCACACCCTCATCGCTTCTTCGCCACACGAGGCCACCGGCTGACCACACCGTGATGCCTTCGGCAAACAGTGGGTCTTCTGTCACATGACGAGACGAGGCCATGTGCCACAACTGATCAGGTGGCCCACCAGGCAGGTGCGGTTCGGACTGCGTGATGAAGGCCACGTTCAGTCGGCAACCTTGTCAATGACAAGCCGTGGCTCTTCAGTCAGCACAAAGTGGAGTTGCGAGGTATCGAGGAAGGACTCAATGTCGGCCCACATTTCGCCGAAGTCCTCGGCCATGAGTGATGCTTCGTAGTCGGCCATCGTGGCGAACCACTGCACGGTCACACCATCAAAGCCGCCGTCATCGACCTCTGGGTAGTTGGTGCGGGGGTGCTGTTCGTAGCGCAGCACATACGAGCCGGACTTTGAGCGGGCAATCAGTGGGCCGTGAACATTGATCCAGTGATCATGGAACTCCTCACGAGTCATTCCGGCTTTCCGTCGCAGCATGCAGGTCAAACGAACCATGGCTTCCTCCTCCAACACGTGGTTCTTAAACCTACCTGCCTTGTGGAGGGCCAAACGTGCGCTTCGCCTAGCATCAGCCAATGCTCGCAACGGCAACTGCGCACCACGGAGTTGGTCTTTCTTTCATTGCCGCCGTCGTCGCCGCGGGCTTCGGCGCGGGGCTGTTCAATGGGGTAGCCGGCGGCGGCACCATGTTGTCATTTCCCACCTTGCTTGCCCTTGGGATTTCACCCATCACTGCCAATATCTCATCGACCATTGGCATCTTGCCGGGCTATCTCACTTCTATTCATGGCTTTCGCCAAGAGATTTCCCAACAGCGCCATCAACTGCGACGCCTCATTGTCCCAGCCGTCGGTGGCGGCATTGTCGGCGCTGCGCTGTTGCTCACCACCTCGCCGGCAGTGTTCAACGTGCTTGTTGTGGTCCTCGTTGGACTCGCAACCCTGCTCTTTGCCCTTCAGCCACTGCTGGCCAAGGCCATGGGTCGAGCCTCGACCAAGGTCGAACACCGAGTGGCGGTCGTCGTTGGCGTCACCGTGACCTCGCTGTATGGCGGTTATTTCGGCGCCGGCATGGGCATCATGTTGCTCGTCGTGTTTGGCCTGACCTTGCCGATCTCGTTGGCGGAGTCATCGGGACTTCGCTCGGTGTTGTCGATCATGGTCAATGCCTTGGCTGCGTTGATTTTCTTGCTCCGCGGCACGCCAAATTGGGTTGCAGTCGCCTGTCTTGCTCCAGGAAGTCTCGTTGGTGGCTACGTCGGTGCGCATTTGGCTAAGCGCCTCCCGACCATTTGGCTGAGGGTCACCGTCGTCGCCATTGGCGTGATCACCACGGCAGTCCTCGCCGCAAAGGCCTAAGTCGCAGCCTTCACTAGGCTGGAAACCATGGCGTCGTTCTTCTCCTTCCCGAATCCCGTTGACGAGCATGCGGCCCGCACGGTTGCAGCCGGCGTCGTTTTGCTGTCACTCCTTACCTTCTTCACCAATATCGAAGTCGGCGCCATTGTGTTGACACTTGGCTTTGCGGCCCGAGTTGCAACTGGGCCGAAACTTTCGCCACTTGGTCTATTTGCCACCAAAGTGATTGCGCCACGATTCTCGGCACCCGTTCTCACGCCTGGGCCACCGAAGCGTTTTGCCCAAGCCATTGGCTTGGCATTTTCACTGGGCGTCGTTCTTACGTGGGCGTTTGCCTCATGGGGTGCGGCACGGTGGATTCTGCTTCCGTTGGCACTTGCCGCCTTTTTGGAATCAGCCTTTGGCTTGTGCCTCGGCTGCAAGGGCTTTGCCCTCCTCATGCGGGTGGGTCTTATCCCGGCTTCGGTCTGCGAAGAATGCGGCGACCTGTCAAAGCGCTATCCCTCGTTGCGTTCGTGAATTAACGACCGTGGTCTTGGGCGGCAATCTTGGCTGCCTCACTGGCAGATACCGGCTGCGCGATTGGCGGAGCAATGCGAGCACCTTGGCCAATGGCAATTGGGGTGACGTAGCCAACAATGCCGTCGGTTGGCGTGTCGTGACTGGTAGCTGGGTCGAAGAAGCCTGATTCCCACACCTTCACGTTGTAGCCCTGTGGCGTGACCGGACCGGCATTTCCAGCGACCACATCAATGAGATTGCCCTTGACCGCAACAACGAGACCTACATGGTTGCCAACGCCGGTGGCAGCCACACCCCACACCACGGCATCGCCAGGCTTTGGATTATTGGTCGCACCAGGTTTAAAGGTGCCAAGACGCATACCGGCGGTGACAAAGGTGTAGCTATAACCAGTGATCCCTGCAACCTGTGCGCCAGATCGTGCCCATACCCAGTTGGCAAAGTCCGAGCACCACTCTTCTGCTCCCATGCCCTTTGGGCAGGCCCAGGTGCTGCCCCGGCCGAAATAGCCCGAATAGGGGTTGCAGTTGGTATTGAGTGGCGTCTCAACCACCGCAGCATGATTTTGGTCGAGGCTTCTTGCCAGCGACACGATCTTCGCGACCAGTGGAATTGACCCGCCATCAGCGGCCACAAGTGCTGGTCCGTTCGAGGTCATCGACAACACCGGATCACTCGAAATGCGCTCTCCAACACCAACGGCAGCGCTCACATTCGACACCGTCACCGTCGTTGCTGAAGCGAAGTTCGACAACGACAACAGGTCCCCTGCGGTTGAACGCATGTAGGCAGTCGTTGGCGACAGCGCAATCCCAGAATTTGGCGCGACGAGTTGCTTTGCCTTAGTCAGTGCCGGAGCCAAATCCGTAAAGACCCATGGACCAAGCACGCTCGGAGCCGTGGCAACAAGTGCTCCGGTGGTGGTCGTCACGCCGAGCATGAGCCCAGTTCCTGAGGTCACCATTTGCGGAGCACCAGCGGGCACCACACCAGCGGGAAGTGTCAAGGGGATTTGACGCCACAAGGTGTAGGTCGAGTTGTCATCAATGAGCAAAATGAGCTGCCGCGTGGCGGTTTCAACCAACACGCCTTGGATCTCGCCATCGCTACTCGCGGCGGCAAGCTGCGGCGTCATCGACACCGGCCCGATGCCGGTGATTGCAGAGAGGTCATAGGCGTTCCAGGTTCGACCAAAGCGTCCGTCGTTCGTCCACTCAATGACATGGCCGGCGCCAGAGGTGCCGAAAATCTCATAGCGTCCATCAGCACTGCGGCCGAGTTCTGGAGTTCCAGTGATTCCAGGACCACCAGCCACCGAGGTCAACACGGTGTATTGCCATCCGCTTTGGCCTGCTGAAGGTGCGGTGGCGAGTGACACCGCTCCGCTTGCACTGCGCACTGCAACGGCAACTCCTGCTGCCCCATTGCTCACCAGATTCGAAAGTCCAGTGACATTGGCAAGTGACGCAAGTCCACTCGGCGTAGCCGCTGGTTTTGGCTGCGCACCGAGTTGTGGATCGCTTGCCGTGAGAATCGCCCCCGTTGGAGAAACCGCGGCAACGACCAAGTTCGTCCCGACTTGGCGAAGCACCATCGACGTCGACCCGGCGGGAAACACCGACGACTGGGTGAGATTGGTCGCAATCGTGGTGCCAACTGGCGGCAAGGTTGACGGGGTGAACACGACCACGTCGGCAAGTGGCGTGGCTCTCGGAGCAACGGCGGAGGCGCGCTCGGTAAATCCGGCAACGAGGCCGGCCAAGACTCCTGCACTCATCAGGATCCGACCAAATGGTGCGGACCTTCTACTTCTTGAGCGCTCCACCCTCTTCTCCTGAGGTCACCTTGCGTAGGTGCGTCACGCTCCGCCCAGACGTAACGCTACCAGTGCAGCCTCGCTGAGTCATGGCTGAGACAGAATCCTCGGCACCAAAGAGGTCGAGCAGTTTTCTCCTAGCCTCTGACTATGGCGAGAAACCTTCGGTGGACTCCGTTGCTGCTTGCGGCGTCGCTTTCGATGTCAATGGCGACGATTGACGTCGCCGGTGCGGCGACCTCGTCACAACGTCCACATCTCGTTCGACTCTCCCCAACGCCACAGCTCCCCTCCGACGCCAAGCGCATCTCGGCAGTCAAGGCTTCTCGCCGCTTTACCTTGACCATTGGCCTCGCTCCTCGGCACCCGCAGGCCTTTGATGCGTTCGTGGCCGGCGTGTCAACACCGGGAAGTCCGACGTATCGAGCGTTTTTGAAGCCAGGCGACTACGCCAAGCGATTTGGCCCAAGCGCGGCCTCGCTTGCGCCACTGACCAAGAGCTTGGAAGCAGCCGGCTTTACGGTCGAGCCGCTCCATGGCGCACGTCAACTGTTGAAAGTTGCGGCGAGTGCAAAGACCATCAGTGCGTACTTCCATACCGAGATGGCGAACTTCACCACCAGAAATGGTGAGCACCACTTTTCCGTGACGTCGGCACCACGAATTGATTCGTCACTTCGCCCACTCATCTCTGGAATCTCAGGACTTGGTTCGTTTAACACCTTGTCGCCGTCAGTGACCACCGTTCGCCGAGCCGCAGCTGCAATCCCGACGTGTCCAACTGCTACTGATCTCGCCACAAGTGGCTACGGCATCACGACCACACAACTCGGGAGTGCCTATGGACTTGACCGCTACTACAGCGCCGGCACGACGGGCCAAGGCGTAACCGTTGGCATCTACGAATTAGCTCGCTACAAATCGGCCGATATTGCGTCCTACGCCCGCTGCTACGGCATCACGCCGAACATCGTGAACATCAATGTTGACGGTGGCCCACCGGCCTACAGCCCCTCGGCCCCGTCAGAGGCAACCGAACCAACCCTTGACATTGACCATGTGCTCTCTGTCGCCCCCGGCGCACAACTGCTCGTCTACCAAGCACCCAACTCGACCGCTGCGAACCCAAGTGCGCCGAATGATCTGTTAGCCAGAATCGCCGCTGATGATCTCGCCCAAGTGATCACGACGTCGTGGGGACTGTGTGAATCCGACAATCCTGATCCCGGTGGCGTGAACTTTGAAAACGGGCTGTTCAAGCAAATGGCGGCCCAAGGTCAGACCTTTATCGCCGCGAGTGGCGACAATGGTCCAGCAGATTGCGCCGGCAATGGTTCGTATCCAACCGACGTGGCCGATGCGGTCGATGACCCGGCGAGTCAGCCCTATGTCACCGGTGTCGGTGCCACCAGAACTACCTCGTTTACCCCGCTAGTCCAAAGCGCTTGGGGGCGTGGGTCACTCGGTGGTGGCGGATCAGGTGGCGGTCTGTCGAGTGTGTGGCCACGGCCTGCGTGGCAGGTTGTCACAAGCACTGACGCTCGAGTGAACACGTCAACGCAACGCATGGTTCCTGATGTGTCGCTCAATGGCGACCCACGCTCAGGGGTACTTATCTACCAGTCCGACGAAGGCGGCTGGTTCCCGGTCGGAGGAACCTCGGCTGCCTCACCACTCCTCGCCGCCATTGTTGCCTTGGCGGAGTCTTCGTGCGGAAAGACCGTTGGTTTTCTCAATCCCACCCTCTATCGCTCCGCACTTGCCTCGCCATCGAACTTTGCTGACGTGACCGCAGGGTCCTCAAGTGTTGGAACCGGCACGGTCTTTAATGCCACGACTGGCTATGACTTGGCCAGTGGGCTCGGAACCCCACTTGCTGGTGCGCTCGACAGTTTGTGCGCCGAAGCAGCATCCGCCAAGTCATCGTCCACCCTGATTGGTCGACCAACCAATGTTGGAGTGACCTTGTTGTCTTCTGCCGATCTCGCGACTGGTGACACGCTGACGATCACGTGGCCACGCGGCATGACCTTGCCCTCAAACCCTGCGTCTCTCGTCGCCAGCGCAAACGGTGACGTGTCAACGCTCACCTGGAAGTCGTTTGGCACCTCATCGTCATCGACCACGATCAACCAGATGACCTACACCGTCGCAAGTCCCCTTCCCGCTGGGTCGCTGCTCAGTGTTGGAGCTCTCGCAGCACTCAATGCCACGTCCAAGGTTCCATCGAGTGTGTCGGTCACCTCGAGCGCACAGCGCTGGACGGTGGTCGCTGCACCCATGGCCACCCTTACCGGGGCAGCTGCATGGACCACCAAAGACCTAACGGCTGCCAACCGGGCCCTTACGGGCAAGGCAACCCTTGGAGGCCTCCTTGCCGCAACACCTTCAACGACGCAACTCGCGAGTGTTGCGAGCAAAGTGATTCTTGCCACCGGCACCGCACCGTCGCTGAGTGCTGCAACCCTCAGCTTTACCTCGCTGCCAAAGACCTCCGGTGTGTTCACCGGACCGGTGCAGTTCACCAAAGTCGGCGCGGTCTTCATTGTCGCAGGCGTCTCGACCACCGGCCATGTGCTCGTGGCTCGAGGAACCAGCACAAAGACCAAGTTCACCATCACTGATCTCACCAAATCGGCAGGTCTCACCGGCGCAACCGCTGGAGCACTTTGTCTCTCAAGTGTCGGTGCATCGCCGACCTTTGTTGCAAGTGGAGCGATTCGCCTGACGAGTGGCCGACTGGTGATCTTCACGGCAACGTCACCACTTGCAACCGCGTTTTCCACCACCGATCTCACCGCGCTCACGGGACTCACCATTTCCAGTGCGCCGGCATGTGCGGGGAGTGCCAGTGGACTTCTTCTTGGCGTTCGGTCAAGCGCTGGTGAACTCTTCGTCGTGTCAACGTCGGGAGCCGTCGTCACCGCACAGACCAATGTGTCAGCGTCAACAACCCTTGGCGCCATCTCGACCAACCCAATCTCGGTCACCGTTGGGCCACTTGGCAGCGCAGTGGCAGTATCGACCACCAGTGGTCACGCATGGATTGCCAACTTGGTGCCGACCAGTGGCGCCTGGGAAGCAACCGACGTCAGTGCCGCAGCACGATCAAGCGCGATTCTTGCCAGTCCAGTCGTGGTGTCGAGCCAAGCGCGACTGCTCGTTGTTGGCTGGTCAAAACTCAATCACCTCATCGTGCTCTCGCAAAGCGGTCCAAGTGCTAGATGGAATGCCTATGACGCAACCGCTGCTTGGGGCCTAAGCGGTGTTGGCACCATGCTTCGTGGATCAGCGACCACGTCGTCGACGGTGCTCAGTTGGGTAACCGCAGCTGGCCACGTAACGCTTGCCACGACGCAAGTGGCTCTGTGACGACTCCGCTCCGTGAAGGGCCGTTACTAGGGTGAACAAAATGGCGAACATGACGGGTCGACCACGGCGAGGTAGACAACTTCGCCGCGCGGTTCTGGCAGGGGTCATTGTCGCGTCGGCGTTGTTTGCGGCCCGCAGCGCCGATGAGGCCACGCCTGCTGGCGCAATTAGTGCACCAGCAACTCCGCCGTCACACCTGTGGGCGTTTCATGCCCCGATTGGATCAACCGCGAATTGGGCCACCGTTGACGTGACCGCAAGTGCGGCCTTAACCAATTTCAAAGAACCCCCAGCAATCGTCGATGCCGGTGGCTCCGTGCTTGCTGCTGGACTCACTGAGTCAAGTCAAGTGGTGGTGATAACAGCTCCTTCGGCAAGTTCAACCAACTGGTCCTCAACCAACTTGACCCAGTCCATTGGCCTCACCTCAACCGTCACACCGGCAATTGCCGTCGACCAATCCGGCGTGCCGGTGCTCGTGACGAGAGCAACAAATGGCCACCTCATGCTCAGCGTTGAGCAATTCAGTGGGCGAACCGCTTGGCAGCGCTATGACCTGACTGCACTGTCAAGTGGCCCAGCCACCATTGGTCGGCCATCGATCAGCATCACCGACACTGGTACCTCGGTCTTCAGCCGCACGAGCGCGGGCCATGTCATCTCCTTTGTCGACACCGCGAGTGCGACCAAACCTTGGCAAGCCGTTGACGTGACCGCACTATCTGGCGGGCCCAACATCGTGACGGATCCAGTTGTCGACAGTGAGCAGACGTCAGCCCAACACCATGTTGCTGGGGTCTCGGTGCTTGGCAACGTGGTCGAATTCGCTGATGACAATGCCACCTTGCGATTCTGGAGCAGTCGGAATTTTCCCGTACCGAGTCTCGTGACGGGCGGTCCCGTCATTGCCTGCACGCCGGGTATGACCACGATTGTGGTGACGCTCGCCAACCATCATCTGGTTGCACTTTCTGGTCCCATCAACACCGTGTCCTCGCTGTGGACAACGACGGACTTGTCAACCTCGGCAAGTGGCGGCTCCACCGTGACTGGTCGTCCCGTCTTAGCCAGCGACGGCACGAAAGTGGAAGTCCTCGCCCGAAGTGACTACTCGGACTATCTCAGTTTCGACACGGTGGTGGGTCAAGGCACGCCATCGTGGCGAGCACTTGATGTGAAAGCATCCGCCGTGTTTTCTCCGTCGTCCACATCGCTCAGTGCCGCGGCAGTTGGAGGACAGTTCCTTGTCTTTGCCAGTGGCGCCATGTTCACCTCAACTTCCGGCACGGGCCTCTATGCCATCCCGCAAGGGTCACTTCCTCGAGCGCTCAATGATGGCTGGCCAGTAATTGGCGACACCGGAGCACTTGGGACCGTTGGCGCTCCCTACACCGGACTCGCCAACAGTGGCCAGGACTTGGCCACTGGCAAAGCCATCGCCGCAAGTGGTCGACCGGCAACATGGCTGAGCTTTTGGACGGTTTCTGGTCCTCCGATCTCCGCCAAACTGTCAGCGATTTCGTGCCCGACCACCTGTGTTGCCGCCGGAGTTGCGACCGAATTTGATGGATCGTCGATGCCGGTCATGGTGACGAGTACTGCCGATGGAAAAGGTGTGGGCACGTGGTTACCCATCCCCACCGGTTCTGCCGCGGATCCAAAGGCACAAATTGGTGCGATTTCTTGTCAACAACCAACCATCTGCACCATTGTTGGCAGCGCCCTTGATGCAACGGGAAAGCGCCTTCCAACATGGACGACCATTTCCGGCGCAACCAGTTCCGCCCGGTTTGTCGCCGTGCCGACTTCTGCGGCGAGCAACCCACAAGCAACACTGACCGCGCTGCGATGCACTTCGGCCAGCGTGTGTGTTGGCCTTGGCACGCAGATGGATGTCGCTGGTCGCACGGTTGGCATTGCGGTGGCAACAAGAGCAGGAACGCCAAGCACCGCACGCGTGCTTGCGACCCCGCCGGGTGCATCGGTTAACTCGCGAATGACCCCAACGTCGATCACGTGCACGAGCGGGCAAAGCTGCCTCGGCGTTGGTTCATTTGTCGATACTGCTGGTCGCACTCGACCGTGGCTTGGGTCCATCGCCGCCGACGTTGCCATTTCGGTCGCCGCCGGCACCTTGGCGCCAGGAGCGGCAAGTAATCCTCAGGCGACCTACACGGCCATTTCTTGCGGGCCAAGCACTTGCACGGTGGTTGGCACCACCACCATGGCAACTGGAAAATCGCTTGCCACGGTGACCGTTGTCAGTGGTGGCATTGCTGGCGCCACGTCTGCCATTTCCGCCCCAGTTGCTGCAGCGTCAAACCCGTCGTTTGTCCTCAACTCGGTCAGTTGCCCGACGGCAACCTGCATCGCAGCGGGCAGCGCGATTGATGGGGCGCTCCACAAGCGACCCGTGCTGCTCGCCATTGTGGGTGGCATTGTTGGCAAGGCTGCCTTTTCCAACTTGCCTGCTGGTGCGGCTCGAAGTCCTGAAGCAGTGCTATCGGCGATTGCCTGTGTTTCGCCAAGCCTGTGTCGTGGTGTTGGTGGTTTCACCGATTCAAGCGGCACCGAACAAGGTCTCGCCACCTCGGGAACGCCAAGTGCGAACACCGCGCAACTGAGTGTCTTGCCATCGGGTGCCGGTGCGGCAAATCCACCGCAGGCGTACTACCAAGCAAGCCTGCTCGCCGGTCGAGCGGTTGGCACCATTTTGGCGTCGTATCCAAAACAAGGGCTCAATCTTCAACCCAACTTCGTGATCTATGACCCCGAAGGGTATCCCGACAACCACTCCGGCCTTGATGGCCCCCCAGGGGCGGTGAGCTCAGCGAAGTGGGCCTCGGCGCTCAGTGGTTGGGCCGATGGGCTTCACCAACTCAATCCCGGCACCCACGTCGGTGTCTACATGGACCAGGCCGAATATCTCACCTACAACATCGCCAAACTTGCACTCCCCGCGTTCTTGGCGGTCGCCTGGGGTGTGCACTACACCGTGAGCCAGCAAGGCAAATTGACCATCACGGCACCGCCGACGCCACCAAAAAAGATTGTCTCGGGGCCAAATATTGCCGGCATCATCTCGTTCAATGACTTCTGCCCATCAGAGTGGGGTCGTGCTGGTGACTACGCAAATCAAGTATCGATGTTCTCAAAGGCCCCATGGAACGGCACCTACAACACCTTGCAATTCATCCTGCCAACCCAGTACTGCGGGCCGCGTTGAGCTAACTCGTGGCAGACACCACGCCACCTCGGAACGTGACCGTTCGGTTCCGTTGTGCTGGGACTCTGGCCCCAGGCAACAACAGCCCCGTCACATTGAGCGGATCTGATCCACACACGGTGACTTGGGCGAGCGGTTCACGAGGACCTGCGCTCAACGCTTGCACCACGTCATGGCGCGCAAATTGCTCACCGGCAATGCCAGCAACAAAGCGGCCACCGCTCACTTGTCCCTTGGCTTCAAAGCGACGAAGCGCTCGAGCGAGGTCGCGCCACGGCACAGTGAACGACTCTCTGGCGTAGTGGCTGAAACTCACGACACCCCAGCGATCAAGCATGATCGCGGCCACATCTTCGGCGAGGCCTTCGGTTGCAAGCACATCAGACGTGCGAAACGCAGGGGTGACCAGTGACCATCTGCCTTCGCCAATTTCGCTTGAGCGCAGCCCCCGGTGCGTGCCCAGCCGACCGGCGGGCGACCGGGAGAGTCGACTCGCTTTTGTCGTTCTTGGGCGCAGGAGCGCGCGCACCGCACCAAAGGTGTCCGCATGCACAAGACCTGACGCCACGAGTTCCCACAGACCTTCATCGACCTCGGCTGGCAAGCGGCCGGTGAGTGCGGCCAAGTCGGAGCGAAACGTTGCACCACTTGTCGACAGCACGCCATAGCAATCTGCAGCCGCGCCATGTGCAGGAGGAGTTGGACTCTGGCCTTGTCGAACCCCGGCAAGAAGAACCGGCAGGTCAGCGCGCAAACACAAGGTGAGCGGTGTCGATGCTGATGGGTGCGAACTGCCCCGACGCTCCGTCGTCGTGTCGCTTCTCGGCGTCAGACGGAGCCACGTGACCTGGCCGGACAAACACAGCTCATCGAGCCAACTCGGCTGGTAGTCAGCCACACGAGCGGCCAAGACGTGGCGTTCCCAGTCCCCAGCAGCGAGCTCAATGCCTTGGAGTTGTTCAATGACGGCGAGGACACCTTGGCGGCCGTGGAGTTGCACACCGGGCCCAACATGTTGCACCTGGCGCAGCGTGTCGAGATAGTTCGCAAGGGGAACGGCTTCAACTCGCTGTCGCCGAACTGCAGTGCTCGAGCGATACAGCCGTGCCAACAAGTGCCGCGCGCACCATCGCCCATCGGGAAGTTCAATGGCTAGACCCATGGCCTCAACCCGGCGAATTGCCGTCGAGCCTCGAAGTTGCGTGAAGGGCGCGCCGAGTAGTGGACCGGGGCCAATTGGCAATGGCGCCACGAGCTGATCAAGGGTGATTGGCCCGGCTCGCTCAAGATGACCACGAAGGCATTCGGCCACGACGTCGTCGTCTCCATCACGACTCGCGAATTGTGCTTGGCGATGTGTGAGTACCCAACTTCCATCAACCTGGCTCAAGCGGCCACTTGTTTCCAAGATCTCGGCAAAGGCCTGCCACTCGGGCACCGGGCGCATGGCGACAAGGTCATCTAACAGATCAGCCAATTCATCGGCGCTTCGGACCTTCGGACCAATCTGATCGAGCAGTTGCTCGAGTGCTTGCGGGTCAATTGTGGTTGACCCACCGGCAGCCACATTGGCGAGTTCTGGAAGTGAGCGCTCCATGCCGACGGCTCGTGACCGACGCTCTTCAAGCGGCGCATCATCTAAGAAGGTGTAGGGCCGGCCGGTCAAGATGCCGTGGCTCAGTGGAGAAGGTGTTGCCGATTCAACAAACGAGCAGGTGATCTCGCCCCGCTCAATTCCTTGCAGCAACGAAACAAGGCCGTCGCCATCCATGGGTTCAAACAAGGTGTCGGCAATGGTTTGGCGAACCAGCAGATGATCGGGAATCGGAATTGGACCTGGTGCGGCATTTTCTTGACAGGCTGCGAGCGATGGCCAAGTGGCCGCAAGAAGATCTTCAGACTCCATGCGCTGTAAGTGAATGGGACGGCGACCCCCTGAAGAGGTTCGCGCCACGATCAAGCTGCGATTGAGATTCCATCGCCACCGTGCTTGCAGCATCGGGTGGGGCAACACCGCTTGGGTGAGCACCGAGATGGCCTGGTCGGACCGCACCATATTTGGCACTTGAGTCAAGGGGAAGCTGTGATGTGGCCCGAGTGAGATCAACACCGTGTCGTCATCGGCCGCGGCTTGGAGTTCGAAGTCAAACGCCACACAGAACCGTTTGCGCAAGGCCAAGCCAAGGGCTCGATTGATCCGACCACCATGCGGCGAGTGCACGATGAGCTGACTGCCTTCTGCTTCGTCAAAGAATCGCTCAATGACCAAGTGCGTGGCGGTTGGGAGCTTCCCAAGGCTGCCAAACGCCGCGGCCAAATACGTCGCAACCTGCACACTCGCGACCTCACCAACACCAGAGAGGTCATCAATGGCGCTTGGTAGCGATGGGGCGCGACCTTGCTCGAGATAGGACTGTGCCAGCGCACGAATCGTTCCGACCCAGTGGGAAAGCTCGGTGGTTCGAGCTGGCGCTTCACCAAGCCAAAACGGGACAGAGGGCCGAGCGCCCCCAGCGTCAACGACACGCACGACGCTCGTTTCCACTTTGGTCACCCGCCACGACTGTGTCCCGAGTAAGAACACATCACCAGGCGTTGAATCAATCGCGAAGTCTTCATTGACTTGGCCAATCGTGACCCCTTCTGGGTCAAGAACCACTCGATAGTCCCCGGTCTCGGGAATGACGCCACCATTGAGGAGTGCCGCAAGGCGGGCACTTTTGGCTGGACGCACCACACCATTGACGCGGTCAAGGTGCAGGTGGGCACCTCTGCGGCCACGACCCGACACGATGCCTCGGGCGGCGAGCTCTAAGGCCTCATCAAAATCATCAATGCTGAGGTCGCAAAACGCTGCAGCGTGGCGCACGAGGTCATAGAGCTCGGTCACGGTGCACTCTCCGGCCGCACCCACTTCTGCCACGATCTGCTGAATGGCAACGTCCATGGGCTGGTGGACCGGATGCAACACATCAAGGTCGCCTGCTCGCACCGCCGCAAGCAGTGCCGTGCACTCGACCAACTCATCTCTGGTCATTGGATAGATGCGGCCTTCGGGTGTCCCGCCAACTTGGTGATTTGCTCGACCAATGCGCTGCAAGAACGTGGCAATCGCCCGAGGCGAGCCGAACTGACACACAAGGTCAACCGGCCCAACGTCAATACCAAGTTCGAGTGACGCGGTGGCGACCAAGGCTTTCAAATCCCCCGAGCGCAGCCTGGCTTCGACCAGACGTCGCCGGGCAAAGGACAAACTGCCATGGTGGGCGGCGACGTTGAGGGCATCGTCGTTGGTGTCTGCCGGGTCTTGTCCAAGTCGTTCGGCCAATTGGTGGGCAAGGCGTTCCGCCATGCGTCTGGTGTTGACAAAAATCAACGTGGTGTGGTGACGTCGAACCTGGTCGGCCAAGTCATCAAGCGCTTCACTCATTTGCGCGGCACTCGCCACGGCTTCGAGATCTTGTGCACCAAGCGCAACCGAGACGCGAAGATCACGACGATGGCCGCAGTCAATGATGGTGGGCGGTACACGCCCTTCGCCAACACCGCTTAACAAATCCCCAACCACCGATAGGGGGCGCTGCGTGGCAGAGAGCCCAATGCGCTGCAGTCGTCCGCCACGCTTTGCCACGAGGGCGGCCAAGCGCTCAACGGTGAGTGCCAAGTGCGCACCACGTTTGTCTCGAGCCAGCGTGTGGATTTCGTCGATGATGATGGTCGACACGCTTGCAAGCGCACTTCGACCCTTGGCTGAGGTGCACAACAAGTAGAGCGACTCAGGGGTCGTGACAATGAGATCTGGTGGGTTCTTCACGAGCGCTGCTCGCTCTTGTGCGGTGGAATCGCCAGTTCTGAGGCCGACCTCAACGGTTGGGCCAACAATGCCTTTCGCTTCGGCCAACGCAGCAATCTCGGCCAACGGCTGCAGGAGGTTTTCCCGCACGTCGGCCGTGAGTGCCTTGAGTGGCGACACATAGAGCACCTTGGCCGTCTTTGGCACATAGTCCCCGGCGTCAAAGGCATGCCACAGGGCATCAATGGCGACGAGGAATCCCGTCAGGGTTTTACCCGAACCAGTTGGCGAAGCCACAAGCACATCGCTTCCGGTTCTCAGTGCCGGCCATGCCGCAAGTTGTGGGGCAGTCGGCCCATTTGGGAACCGGTTGGAGAACCATTCCGCCACAACTGGGTGAAACCCTTCAAGATGCGGCAGTGGTGTTCCAGCGACAGCACGAAACAGCGAGGGTTGGCTAGATGGTCCACTCACCTCTTGAGCATCGCCGCTCGGTGTGTCAGACCGGTTCGTCACGACGGCGGCGACTCGTCGCCGGCCGCAGAGGACCGCTGCTCCTCAAACTTGCGTTTGTCAGCCTTACCTCTCGCAACAATGAATTGAATAGTGAGTACCAGCAACGCCAATGTGGCAATCACAAAAATCGAGAAGACGACCACGAACGCGATATTGACTCCGGCGATCACGGCGAGGTTCATAAATTCAAGGTTATCGCTCGTCGTCGTGCGACACCCGTTCGCCATCCTTCGTCCATGCTCCTCGCAGAACGCAACATCGCCGCCACAGAACTAGCTGGCGTCACCCCACTTGCAGGGGACCAGTTGCTTGACGTGCTTCGTGGCCCACGCTCAAACCGTCAACCCATTGACAAAGGCCTCGCTGGCGGCTTGCGTGCGTGGCTCAGTGACGCCTGCCACGTTGAACAACAGACGCCGCCCTCGCCGCTTGTCATTACGAAAAAGATGGTTGCTGGAGGAACGCACCACCGTTCGTCAGCATGCACCTATGAATTCGTCCGTGGTGCGCTTGTCGCTGCACTGTTCCGTCTTGTTGTTACCTGTGGGCCAAGTGAAGATCCATTTCGTGACGCCTGCGAGATGGTGCTCGCCGAACCCCACCAGGGCGAAATCGCTGCCTTTCTTGCCTCAATGGAGGAGCGAGACCGCCGTGGCCTTGCCCGAGAACTCCTCCTGCACGGACGTAATCTCGCTGCTCGGTGGCCAGATCTGTTGCCCTCGTGGATGCCTCGAACCGCAGTGGCAATGAACACCACCTTTGATGGCGGTCGCATTGTGTTGCGCGGCATGGCCGACCTCGTGATTGGCGTGCCAAGTCACCATCTTCCAAGCGTGTGTCTCGTCGCGGTCAAATCCACCCCGCTGCACAGTGCCCATCGCGATGAGCTGCGATTTTTGGGACTTGTTGAGACGCTTCGCAGTGGCACTGCACCGTTTCGTCTCGCAACGTATTCAACCTTGACCGGCGAAGTGATCGCTGAAGCGGTCACCGAAGAACTATTAAAGAACGCGGTGATGATGACGATTGCCGCCATTGAGCGTGAAGGAGCGTCAAAATGACCAATCCCCTTCGCCGCATTGATGCCCGCAACCTGACCGAGGCGTTATTGCGTCCAGCCGACCACGTGGCCGAATTCAGCCGAGAGGACCTTCGCGGGCTGAGTGCTCGTCTTGGCCACGGACCACTGCCTTCAGGCGAACTGCTGCGTATCGACAGTTGGACCCTTCGGTCGGGCCTCAACACGGTTCAAACGCCCTTTGCATGGACGCCGCAATTTGCCAAGCGCACACTCGGTCTCGCCGCACTTCGGCTACTGGTCTTTGGTGTTGCCCCAACGCCACGTGAAGCCGTTGCCCACGAAGTTGACCGACTCGTCCGGATGGGCCAAGAACAGCCGCAGACGTCAACCTCGCTCGCTCGCTACCTTGCGTCGTGCTCCAGCGCGATTCGAGGTGCCGCAATTGCCCATGCCACCACCTACGCCACCGAAGCCTTCTGCGCCATTGACTGGAAAGCCTTTGTGCGCCACCCGCTCATCGGCAGCCCCGATGCGTCCGCGCTGCTTCGTGGACAAGGGTTGCTGCTTCGTGGCCGTGCTGAACTCGTTGCTGATCTCGATGGCCCAACAGAAGGTGACCTCGGAGAAAGTCGCCTTGTCATCATGCATGGCGCCATTGCAGATGACACCACCTTGCTGCTCGGATTGTCGGCACTTGCTGCCACCTTGTCGAGCAGTGACCGCCGTGCGCCAGCACGCATGGTGGCGTATTTCCCAACGTCGGCCCAAGCAGCCGTCCTCGAGATCACCGAAAATGTCCTTCAGCGAACCGCACTTGGCATCGCGAAAAGGGTGGCAAATTGCCGTCTTTCTGACCTCGAAGCCCACGCGGCGTAGAAACGGTCGAGGCGGAGGCTTCAGGAGAACTAACGTCTCTTTGGTCATGGAACGCCGCTCAGAAATTCGTAATGTCGCCATCGTCGCCCACGTCGACCACGGTAAGACCACCCTCGTGGACAAAATGCTCTGGGAAACCGGAGCTTTTCGAGCCAACGCGGACATTGCCGACCGCGTCATGGACTCCGGTGACTTAGAGCGCGAGAAGGGCATCACCATTCTCGCCAAGAACACCTCCATCACCTACAACGGCACAAAGATCAACATCATCGACACCCCAGGTCACGCCGACTTCGGTGGCGAAGTGGAACGTGGACTCACCATGGTTGACGGCGTACTGCTGCTCGTCGACGCCTCAGAAGGCCCCCTTCCCCAGACTCGCTTCGTTCTGCGAAAAGCGCTTGAAGCTCGACTCCCGGTCGTGCTCGTCATTAACAAAGTTGACCGTCCCGACGCACGCATTAGCGAAGTCGTGGCCGAAGTTGAAGAACTCTTCTTGGACTTGGACGCCGACGAGAACCAGATCGACTTTCCCATCCTTTATGCCTGTGCCCGTGATGGCTGGGCAGCCAACAAAGAGGGTGAAGTTGGCACGACGCTGACGCCACTGTTCGAAGCAATTCTTGAGCACATCCCCGCTCCTGAATACGAAGCAGGACACGGCTTGCAGGCGCTGGTGTGCAACCTTGATGCATCGGCCTATGTCGGCCGTCTTGCCATCTGCCGTGTCCACAACGGCACGCTGAAAAAAGGTGACAGTGTCACCTGGTGCAAGCTTGATGGCACGACCGAGCGAGCCAAGATCACCGAGCTCTACGTCACAAACGCCCTTGAGCGCGTCGATGTCAATGAAGTTGGACCAGGTGAAATCGTTGCCGTTGCCGGATTCCCTGAGATCACCATTGGTGAAACCTTGGCCGATCTCGAGAACCCAATTGCACTTCCTCCCATCACGGTTGACGAGCCATCGCTTGGCATGACCGTTGGTATCAACACGAGCCCCTTGGCTGGCCAAGACGGCTCGAAGTTGACCGCTCGCTTCTTGCGCAACCGCCTCGACCAAGAACTCATTGGCAACGTGGCCATTCGGGTGCTGGCAACAGATCGCCCCGACACCTGGGAAGTCCAAGGCCGTGGTGAGTTGCAACTCGCCGTTCTCGTCGAAACCATGCGTCGTGAAGGTTTTGAGTTGACCGTTGGGAAGCCACAAGTGGTCACCCGTGACATCGATGGCGTGAAGAACGAGCCAATTGAGCGCGTGTCGGTTGACGTGCCTGAGGAATACATGGGTGTCGTCACCCAGTTGCTCGCCCTTCGCAAGGGAACCATGCTCGAAATGGTGAACCACGGCACTGGCTGGGTTCGCCTCGACTACAAGGTTCCAGCACGTGGACTCGTGGGCTTCCGCACGGAATTCATGACCGAAACTCGCGGCACCGGAATCTTGCACCACGTCTTTGATGGCTGGGCTCCATGGCTCGGTGAGTTGAAGCTTCGTCGCAACGGATCACTCGTGGCCGACCGTCGTGGCGTGACTACAAACTTTGCCCTCACTGGCCTCCAAGAGCGCGGCACATTGTTCGTTGGACCTCAGACCGAGACCTACGAAGGAATGATCGTTGGTGAGAACTCGAGGTCCGAAGAAATGGACGTCAATCCAACAAAGGAAAAGCAGCTCACGAACATGCGCTCGTCGGCAGCCGACAACTTCGAGCGATTGACGCCAGCCACGCTGCTGTCGCTTGAGCAAGCGCTGGAATTCATTGCCGACGACGAGTGTGTCGAAGTCACCCCGAAGACCGTTCGCCTTCGCAAGGTGGTCCTTGACCAGAACATTCGTGGTCGTCTGCGCAAGTCCAACAAGAACGGCTAAGCCAACCGCACCACGTTCGTTCGTTTTTGACCATCAAGGTTGCGAAGTAGGATGGACAACGGAACGGTGGCAGAGTGGACGAATGCGACAGTCTTGAAAACTGTTGGGGGTGCAAGCCTCTCGTGGGTTCGAATCCCACCCGTTCCGCCAAAGAAGGCGACATCAGGCTAACGTTGTTAACCAACGCAACCGTGGTTGCGAATTGGAGTAACAAGTGGCTAGATCAGAGAACATTGAGCAAAGCGACTTTCGTCGCCAGCAAATACTGATGACGGCGCTCGAGATCATCTCCGAGCGCGGCTACTCCGAGACCCGCATTGCCGATATTGCCAAACGAGCCGGGATTTCAAGCGGCCTCGTCATGTATTACTTCCCAACCAAGGTTGATTTGCTCGTTGGCGCAGTTCGCTACGCCGAAGATGGTTGGTACGGCGAACTCGAAGACGCCTTAGCCGACGCCACAACCGCGACCGAACTGCTTGAAGGCATGGTGGCGATCTTCCTCATTGGTGGACGCACACCAATGTTGCAGATGCAGTGGTCGCTGTGGCTTGACCTATGGAGCCAAGCCACGCGCAACGAAACCATCGCTGCAGTGCACCGTGAAAACGATACGCGCTGGCGCGAAAAACTGACCACGGTGATCGAGCAAGGCATCGCAGCCAAGGAGTTCGTTCTTTTCGGGACCATTGAGAACACCGTCATTGCGTTGGCTGCAATGTTTGATGGCTTTGCCGTCAACGTGGCATGCAAAGAGGGCAACGTGACTGCCGAGGTGGCATTCAATATCGCGATGCGCTTTAGTTCGCTCTCACTTGGCTTTGTGTGGCAGAACGATGACGCCGTTGCGACGCGCCTTCAGCGCTACTTCGAGCCAGAGGCCCTACTCGCCTGAGCCACCACACGGTCTGGCTTCCAGCCAGGGCGCTCAGTGAGGTACTTCATCCGTTCGCTCCAAGACGCCGCGTGAAAAACGTCGCTCGCCATGGCCTTGTACTCATGCAGCGCAACCGTTGCCCAGTTGAACGACGAGAGATTCTTCGTCAGTCCATAGGTCACTGGTTCAACTTCTGGTTCATAGGTGCGAAACAGACGGTCAAACGAGACGAAGATTCCGCCGTGGTTCTTATCCAAATACTGACCGTTCACCCCATGGTGCACCCGGTGCGCAGACGGTGAGTTGAAGACGAGTTCAGCCTCGCCCATTGACGAAATCAGCTCGGTGTGGATCCAGTATTGATAGAGCAGGTTCACGCCTCGCGACCCAAGAACTGCGGTTGGTGACACTCCGAAATACGACAAGGCTCCATACGGCCGCGTAGCGACTGCCCTCGGGCTCATCATCTTCGAAGGCGTCATTTTCACTCTCCTACCCACGCGAGTCGATCGGGCATCCAGACGCCTCGAGCTGTCGACGAGAAGACGGGATTCGCAAAACGGCCCACAATGTCGAGGGCGTCGTCGAGCTCAACGGCAACATCAAGAAACGAGCGCTCTACCTCACGTTGGTAGCCACGGACCCAAAGCTCACGGTCAGGGACGACGAGTCGATCCGGAACCTCGAGTGTGCGCCGCGCGAATTCGGACTCGAC
Source organism: Acidimicrobiaceae bacterium (assembly GCA_947447225.1). GTDB lineage: Bacteria > Actinomycetota > Acidimicrobiia > Acidimicrobiales > RAAP-2 > CAIQEU01. Next base: position 2,061 of record CANFJV010000005.1, on the reverse strand, counting down.
TGCGCGACGTTGATCCGTTGCGGTTATCGATGCTTGCGTCACGATGGCAACGAGGTCGACGAGGTCCTTGAAGCGAGTTGACGGTCGCAGTGATGGGCCGTGGAGTTCGTACATCGCCGCAAGCTTGTCGGCGACATGGTCAACGAGTGGGTAGACCTGATAGGGCGGTTGTGTGACATCAGGGATCATCACGCGAGCGAGGGCCGGAACGATTTCGATGACTCCGGTCATCGTGACTCCCAAACCAACAATGTCAACGTGGAACTCGGACCAGGAGGTGGCACCTATCCGAGCGGTGATTGGAAGTCGCAGGCCCGTCACGCCATCAGCAACCGGTGTTGCCGACCCAACCTCGAAGGTGAACCAGTCGGAGAGCAATAGTGCAGCAGCCCGACGAAGCTCGATCTCGGCTTGCGCTGGTTCGACTAGACGCAGAAGGTCAATGTCAGTCGTCCCTCGAACTCCCAACTCGCGGGCGAGAAGTGCGGTCGCCCCCTTCACGATCCATCCTTGGTCGACGAGATATAGACGCTCGAGGAGGCGGTCGTACGCGAATTGACGCTGGAGATCGTGCAGTGTCCATCGTCCGTCCTTGGCGACTTCTCTGAGGCGAGCGGTCAGCGCGCTGCGGAACGCTCCGGCTGTCGCGTATCGAGAACTGTGCCTCTCATTCATTGGACGTTCGACGACTTCGTAGGTAGTTCTCCCGGTCGTCGACCTGGAGGGCAATGTGCGCGGTGCGCAGCCATGTGTCCATTGCCGGATCTCCAACCAGTTCGAGGAGCCAGCGAAGAAGCGCCAGACCATCACGACGTCGTAGGCCGAAGTTCAGCGCATGCGGAATGAGGGCTCGCGCCATGGCGCCGGGCTGATCGAGGTCGTGGCGAAGTGCATCGGCGATGAGGTGACCTACTGCACCAGGATCTTCACGATCGGCGAGCAGGTCACCGGCGATCCTTGCGGGACGAGTGAGAAGCAGTCCCTGATTCCTTGAACAGTCCGTTGCCTCATAGCGGCGGAGGTGGAGTTTGACATCAGTACGACGGGTCTGGCGTCGGCGTGACACCGTGAACTCATGGGATTGTTCGGGAAGGTGTCCGATCCGAAAGACGGCCGCTGCCGAGCGATGGGAGACGACTCCTTGCTCGAAGGTTCGTTCATAGGCGAAGACGCTCGGCTCGAGCTGTAGCCATGCCGCCTTGAGCGCGAGGTGCTCTGCGAGGGGCGCACCTGCCATTCGATAGACCCCGCTCGCAATTCGAACAAGCGGCCGTCCTGGTGCGCTGAGGCCCTCGAAGGCTTTACGTGTCACGCCAAGCCGCTCGGCCTGTCGACGCGTGACGAGACCCCACTGGTCTTCAGCGATCGAAGCGATGAGGTCGAGTGGTGGCACGCCCATCATGTCTACATTCTACCCGCTATGTGGGTATCTTGCAGTATTAGATGAGCCCTGCTACTTCATAAAACCCCTATAGGGTGTATTACGAAGTATATCGGTGGCACGGTCGCTGCAGCCTCAACGCGGAGCCGACGAAGAATCCGCGTTCCCTTCTGTCAGATGGGCCACCTGAGTACGGAGCGCAAGCAGAGCCTCGACGGTCCTCGAACGTACCCCCTCCCATAGGAGACTCCAATCCGAGGCATACGCCCCCAAGCCAAGTTCGCGGAGGATGCGCGGGCGGTCACCAGCCGCCCCGCTGTGAGCATGAGTGTGGCGGAGCCCCCGGATCTTTTGGAGCGTCGCGATAGCACGATCAATAGCCACGTCGTCGAGTGAGTCGCGCCCAGTGAGCACGGCCTTCATTCGATTGAGACCCCCTCGACCACGTTTATCGATCCAGGCTCACCCTGGCAGAACGGCCACATCGAATCATTCAACTCACGTATTCGCGACGAATACTTGAACAGCCATCTGTTCGACTCACTGCTCGAGGCGCAAGTGCTCCTTGAGAACTGGCGACAGCAATACAATCATGAGCGTCTTCACAGTTCTCTTTGCTACCTGACCCCGGTCGAGTTCAAGGAGCTGTGGGAACAGCAATATCAACAACGACTCTCATT